>JAILLX010000067.1 GCA_024692925.1 bacterium | reverse complement strand
TAAAGAGAAAAATGAAGAAAAGGATAGAATTAGATTTAAAAAGAAGATTGCCGAATTTAATAAAGAACAGGATGCAGAAGGTATTGATTCTTCGTTCTTTGATTTAGATACTGAAGACAAAGTCGTTATTGATAAAGCGGTTCAAAATAAACTTTCTCAAAAAGATTAAAAAAAATCCCCTCAGGCAGAGGGGATTTTTTTTATTTTATCAAATTCAACTGTGTGTTATACAAATCAATGTATTCCGCAGCCGACTTGTCCCACGAAAAGTTTTGGTTCATAGCCTGTTTGATAATTCTGTCCCAAATCTTTTTTTCGTTTTTATAGGTATTAAGTATTCGGTTTATTCCATAAATAAAATCATGAACCGAGAAGTTATCGAACAAGAACCCAGTCGCCGTATTATTCACAATCGTATTTTGGAAATTTGCATCAATCACTGAATCAGCAAGTCCCCCAGTCCGTCTTGTGTATGGAACAGTACCATAACGCATTGCAAACATTTGTGTAAGACCGCATGGCTCAAACCTTGCAGGGTTAATAAGAACATCACAACCAGCAATTAATTTGTGTGAAAAATCTTCATCAAAATCAATAACTGTAAATTGTTCTGGATACTGCCTTGCAATGTTTTTAAGTCTTGGTAAATAATTACCCTGATCCGTTCCCATTACAACTAATTGCACATTATTCATAAGTATTGCCGGAATTGAATCAATCAAAATATCAAGTCCCTTTTGTTCGGTAAGACGGCTTAAAATACCAAACAATGGAACCTTTGAATTTTTAAGGATACCAACCTTTTGTTGAAAATATTCCTTATTAATTTTTTTACCCTGAGCCACATTATTTTTTGAATAATTTTCTTTTATAAGTTTATCAGTTTCCGGATTCCAAATTGAATAATCAACACCATTTAAAATTCCGGTTAGGGCATCACGCCTTTTAACCAATGTTCCCTGAAGTCCGCAACCAAATTCATTTGTTTGAATTTCCGAAGCATAAGTTGGACTTACGGTTGTAATCTTATCAGCAAAAGAAATTCCACCTTTAAGGAAAGAAACCTGACGATAAAATTCCAAACCATCTTCATTAAACATATAATTTGGAATATCCAAATCTTCGTAAACAGAAAATGGATAAACTCCCTGAAAAGCAAGGTTGTGTATAGTGATAATCGATGATGTTTTTATTTTTGGATTTTTGCGTTTAAGCACCTCTAAATAAACAGGGACCAAACCACACATCCAATCATTCGCATGAATTACATCAGGTGTCCAATCATCAATTTCCCCATTTGCAAATTGTGCTGCAACCCATGAAAAACAAGCATATCTTAAATAGTTATCGCCCCATGGATTTCCGCATACATCAGAATATGGACTTCCAGCCCTAAGGAAAAGTTCCGGAGCCTCCACCAAATAAAACTTTACGGGATTACCCTTAATTGTTCCCTTGTAAACATTTATTTCTTTTACTTTGAACTTATTTTCAAATTTACAAACCGGAGTAAGTTCAGTAAATTGTTGAAGTATTGATGGAAACGCAGGCATAATATACCTTATGTCAATTCCCGCCTTTTTAAGAGCAAGTGGCAACCATGCACACACATCACCAAGTCCACCTGTTTTGTTATATGGAAACAACTCTGATGTCACAAATAATGTTTTCATTTTCCCCTCTTTTCACAATTTTTACTTAAGTCCAAGTGTATATTTGTAAATATTTACAAGTTTTTGTGGTATAGTATTTTTTGCAAAATTAAGTCTTACATGAGTAGAAAGTTTCTGAGAAATTTCAGAACGTTCTTCCTCTGATATTTTAAGTGACCAAACAATTGCATCAACTAACTCGTCAACATTTTTAGGATCAAACATTTTACATGTTGTATCATCCAAAATATACTCAGGTGTTGCACCAACATTTGAGGCAATTATTGGACGACCCAAACTTTCCGCCTCAAGCATTGTCACCATAGAAGCCTTTGGCTCAATATTTGTTGCAATGTAAACATCGCTAAGCATCAAAAGAGCAGGTATATCCGATGTTTCACCAGCAATGTGTATAATATCTTCAACCCCAAGTTTTTTTGCCATATTTTCAAGTTCGGCTTTATATCTTTTGTGTGTATTAAACGAACCGACAATAACACATCTCATCTTATTTCTAATTTCCGGTGGAATTTTTGCCATTGCATTTATAAGTAATGCTTGACCACGAGATTTTTTAAGTTTTCCAACGGTGACTATTATAAAATGGTCTTCTGGAATTCGAAAATCCGAAGCCGTAGAAATGATTCGTTCCGCACTTATATTATGAGCATTGAAAAGATCAGTATCAACCCATTGTGGAACAATTGCAATTCTGTCGTTTGGAACCTTGTATGTCACCTGAACAAAAGATGCCATATATTCACTTGGAACAATAACCAAACTTCCCTTTGCAAGGTAATTGATTCTTTTTTTCGTAAATGGCCAAAATGTTTTGCCATAGATTTTTAAAAATGAAGTTATATATGGAACCTTCATCAATTTTGAAATCTTAAACCCATAAAACGAAGAATGAGGTGTAAATGTATGAATTAAATCAATAGCATTTAACTTTACTATTTCAGAAATTTTTTTAATATTTCGTCTTACAATAAAAAAGTCATTTGAATTAACAGGCAAAAGATAATGATTTATTCCTTCTTTTTTAAGTTCCTTTACCATTTTGCCACCGGCTGAAATTACGGAAACTTCAAACCC
>JAILLX010000056.1 GCA_024692925.1 bacterium | reverse complement strand
GGCTGGATATGCTATATATAATAGTGTGGTTAGTGGAAATGCAAATAAATTGGATGTGACAGGATATGGTGAATTTCATATTAATCCTGAATTTCAAATAAATAGTAATAATAAAGTTGGTGCATATATCGAACTTGAAACTCATCCTGATAATGAGGATGGTAAAAAAGATAAAGTTTATAAGGAAACTTATGTCTATTCCGAAGGAAATTATGGTAGATTTGAAATAGGACGTGCAAAGAATATTTCTCGAAAGATGCATGTCACAACACCTGATGTTGGTATATTGGATATTGATGATTCGGAAGGTTTGGATTATATACTTACACCTAATAATTTTGTATTTATCAATTCAACAGCGATAAACACAGATGAGGAATCAAATAAAATTAACTATATTTCCCCTTCATTTAAGGGATTACAGATAGCAGGAAGTTATATTCCTGGTGCAAATAATACAAATGGTGATAATACAATAGAATATTCTAAATATAAAAGAGGTTTTACTACTTCGCTTAAATATTCTTATGTGGATACTGTTAATTTTGCAATATCTTTTGGATATGGAAGGTTTGATGAAACAAATTTAACTCTTTCCAATGCCAAAAAACGAGAAGAATATTCTGTTGGTGCAAAATATTATGTGCGTGGACTTCAATTTACCGCATCATACAAAAATATAGTAGAAAATGATGTCGCTTCAACAATTTCACAGGATGGATATGCTTTAAATTATGGAATTGCTTATGAAATTGGTCCATTTGCAATAAGTCTTTCTAATCATCAATCAAATGTAGAAGGGCTTTTATCTGTTGATGGAAAGGATAAACTTTATTTATCTTTACTTTCAACAAAATATACTTTAACCGACGGTGTTGATTTTTCTGTATCTGCGGGAAGAATTGCTTATGATGCGGAAAATGAACCTTCTTCCATTGGTGTTTTAGCAGCAACTGGATTTGTGGTTAATTTTTAAAAATAACTAAGTTTTTATTATTTTTGTTGCAAAAACAAAATTTTAAATATACTCTTATATGTAGGAAAGAAAAAAAATTATAGAAAAGGCGGAGAGTTATGAAAAAAATATCTAAGTTGTCCCTTGTTGGATTAGCATTAATTTCAATGGTTCTTTCTAAACCAACACTTGCTGATTGGGGAGTTGAAGCTGAAGAAAATTATTATGAGGAAAAAGAGCAGGTTTGGCCTATGCCTTATACTGATACTTACTCTAATATTGATGCACTTGCTGATGTTTACCCAGAAAGTGAAAATAAAACAAATTCTAATACCCAAGCTGAAACAGGTTGGACTGGAGGTCCAAGTTATACACCTCCCGCTGGAAACCCTCCTGTTGTAGAAGGTATTATTCCTCCTGCCGATTCGAATATGCCTTTGGCAAATAAGGAGCTTGTTGTAGATGATGGTGTAAGGGTTTTATCTGCTTCTATGCCTCCTGGATATCCAACTTTGGTTGAATATGTTGAAACAAAAGAAATTGTTGAAGAAACAGAAGACAATAGAATTGTTCAAGATTCTGTTCGTGATTGGATTGCAAAAGAGGGTATGACACTTCGTGAAGTTTTACAGCAATGGGCTGATATCGAAGGTTGGGAACTTGTATGGAATACAAAACGAGAATATCCTTTAAAGGCATCTGCAATATTTAGGGGAAGATTTAAAGATGTGTCTGCTGCTATTATAAGAAATTTCTCAAGAGCAACACCACAACCTTTGGCTAAGTTCTTCTTAGGAAACAGAGTATTAGTTATCAAAACATTGGAGGAAAATGATGCAAATTAGTAAAAAAGTACTTCTAACAGTTCTTGCATTAAGTAATGTATTGTCAGGCTGTTTATATAATAAGGAAATGGCTCAGGGTGTATCCTCTACTGTATCAAATGATTTTGATTCCACTCAGGATGCTTTGGATAGGGCAAAAGTTCCTGGTAAACCTATAAATAAAGATATTGTTTCTGTAAGTGATGATATTTGGCTTGGTGATTCCAGTTTTGTTGCTGAACATAATGATCCTCTTCCAAAACAATTTGAAACTGATGAAGGTATTACTTTAATGACCGAGTCCGAAGTTTCTTTTGATGAAATAACAAATCAAATATTTTATCTAACAGGAATTTCTGTTCAAATAGAAGATTCTATTAGTAAAGATGATTTGAAGGATATGAGTGTTTCATATACAGGTTCGCTTTCTGGACTTTTGAATATGTTGGCATTAAAGGCTAATGTAAATTGGTCGTATGAAGGTGGAAAAATCGTATTTTATAAATTTAAAACAAGAACATTTGTTGTATATACTTTAGCAACAGAATCTTCTTATACATCAAGTATTTCTTCTGGAAGTGAAGGTGCGGCAACTCTTTCGACTACTGCTTCAATTAAGGAGTGGGCTGAAATGGCGGATGTGCTTAAAACTATTGTGAAAGAAGGTGAAGTTAAAATGTCACCATCAACAAATTCTGTCACAGTTTCTGCTTCCCCAAAAACTTTGCAAAAGGTAGAGGCTTATATTAAAGAGCAAAATAGAAGATTCGTAAAACAGGTTGCTATTACAGTTAAAGTTCTTCAAGTTTCTCTTTCAAAAGATAATAATTATGGTTTGAATTTAAGTGCTTTATTTGATTCTGGTTATGTTTTAAGAACTTCTACATCAAATACAGCAGCAGATGGATTGTCTTTTGCAATTCTTGAAGGTGCAAATTCAAAATGGGCTGGAACAACAGAAAATCCAACATCTGCAGCTATTAAGGCTTTGTCAAGTCAAGGAAAAACATCTCTTGTTACATCGGCTGTTGTCACTGCACGAAATAATCGTGTTGTTCCAATTAACAACATTCAAACATTTAAGTATATAAGTAGTATTTCTACTTTGACTGAAAATACAAATTCAACAACAGAAGTAACTCCTGAAGAAGAATCTATTGGATTTAGTATGCAACTTATGCCAAACATTCTTGAAAATGGAAAATTGATGTTGTTGTTCAATATGTCATTAAAGGAACTTATTGAAGTTGAAAATAAAGTTATTGGAAGTACAGCTGTTCAGCTTCCAAAGATTGCACAAAGAAACTTTATGCAAGAAATTGTTATGGAATCTGGTCAAACTGCAGTTCTTACTGGATTTGAAAAGATTTCTAATACAAATTCAAGTAATGGATTGGGTTCAAATAACTTTACTTATGTTGGTGGTTCTCAAAGTACGGAAACATCGCGTGAAGTATTGGTTGTTATGTTGACACCACAGGTGATTACATCTCCACTTGATACGGAAGATAATTCTAATAGTGAGTGGGGTATGCCAAGTTATTAGAAATAAAATTGTTGAGGGGTAAATATTTTGGCTAAAAGTAAAGACGTAAAAACTATTGAAGTTGCTGGAAAAACCTATGCTGTAGGTTTGTTTTGGCAACCTGTACAGGAAGAAAAAAATTACCTTAAGGAAATTAAGGCAACTGTGCAGACTGTTGTTACAAATGCTAATCTTTACTGTTTAAAAAAAGGTGCGGCTACTCAATACGGTTTAGGTTCTACATCATTAGGTCATAAATCTGGTATGCCATCCGGAGCATCCGGTATTGCTAATGCTCTTAGGGATAAATCTTCTGCAATTTGTGTCTTTAAATTAAAAGAAGGTTGGTGGTTTATAACCATAAGAAATAATCTTATCCTTTCAGAAGAAGATACTATCTATACAGATGAAAATGATGCAAAAGAAGCATTTGAATCTATGCTTTCTATTCCTGATTGGGGATATAAAATTGCACCGGCAGAGTGGAATATCGAAGAAACCACAGAAATGTCCGCTGAAGATTTGTTGGCACGTGGACAGGCTATAGAATTAAAGAAAATTGATAATAATATAAAGAAAAATCTTTTAATATTATTGATTCTTGTTTTTGTTTCTTGGCAATACTATCAAAAACAACAAGAAAAGGCAGAACTTCAGAGACGTCTTTTGGAAAAGAAACGTCAGGAAGAATTGAAAAAGTTGATGCCTCCGCCACCACCACCTCCACCACCTCCTGCTCCGTGGGAGTCTGTTGTGTCGCCAGAAGATTTTGCAAAAAAGTGTACGATTCTTATTGTAAATTCAACAGGAACTGTTCCTGGTTGGGGGTTGGAAGATTCTACTTGTAAGGAAAAGCAACTTTCATCTGTTTGGAAACGAACATATGGAACTGCAGGGTGGATTTTTGAGGCTCAAAAATTTGGTACATTGTCAAAAGATATAAAACTTTCTGCAAGTGATAGTGGCTATAACACTGTAATTGGATTATTGGCTATTCCTTCTATGAAACATGAGATTTCAAAACCTACATTGCAAAAAATAGAAATTCAAAGAAAGTTAAATGGAATATTTCATTCGTTAAAACTTTCAGGATTGAAACTTGAAAATAAAAGTACTGTTGTAAAAGATCCAAATAATCCTTCTTATTCAGAAAATTATCCTTATACGGCTTTCAAGTTTTCTGATGTGGCATATAGATTGCCTTTAAGCTGGGTAAAACTTTTAAAGGATATTGGCGGTGTTGAAATAGATTCTATTTCTTGGAATGCTAAGAAAAAAACTTGGGATTATGTTGGAAAAATTTATGAATTAACACCGGCACAAATTAAAAAAGATGAAGAAGCTTTAAAAAAGGCGGAAGAAGAAAAAAATAAACAACAAACTTCTGAAACAAATAAAAATGTAGTGGAAAATAATACAACAACAGAAAGTGTTCCTGTTCCGACTACAACTAAAACAAATTAATGTACGCAAAATTAAGTAAGGAGAGAAAAATGAAAAAAAATATGAATAACAATAAAATATTATTATTACTTATTATGCTTTCTTTTGTATTTACTTTTAATACAACAAAGGTTTTTGCACAAAGTGAATCTGATGAAGAAGAATATCTTGATGAAGAAATTGAAGAAGATGATGAAGATGTGGATGCTGATGCAGAAGAAGATGAAATTTCTGATGCTGATATTGATGAAGGTTATGATTCAGAAGATCTTTACGAAAACGAAGAGGGGTTAGATGATCCTGAAGGTTTGTATAAATTTGATGATATATCGGCTAATACCTTTCAACAAATTTCAAATATCGAAAGAGAAAATGCTCTTATGAAGTTAAAGATTGAACAAGCTAAACTTAAACTTGATTTGGAAAGACAGAAGGCTGAAAAAAAGAAAATTGCTGCAAATGTTGAAGAAGATGCAAGACAAAGAAAAATTAAACAACAAGAACAAGAACGAATTCTTGCACAAGAGATAAAAAAACAAAAACAGCAAGAAGAAAAAGATGCTGAAGAAAAAAAGAAAAAAAGTCAAGAAGAAGAAATAAATAGAAAATTACTTGATAAGATTAATAGTGCGGATTTATCTAATCCTGAAGACGTTAAGGCTTTAACCACTCTTATGAGTTTATCAACTGGTAAGGCTGTAGGGCCAGCATTAGGTGCAGGTGTTGTTCAAAAAGAAGAAGTCCCATTTGATGAAAAATATACTGTTAAATCTATCATTGGTGCCGGTGGTAATTTGGTTGCTAATATTGAAAATGTTGCAAAAAAATCAACATTCAAAGTAAGGGTTGGTTCAAACATTGATCAATGGATTGTCGAAGATATTAGAGGAACAAGTGTTCTTTTAAAGAAAGGTAATGACATAAAAGTTATGAACCTTAATTAATAGGAATAAAAATGACTAATGAAACATTAGATAATATACAAGAAAATCCTTATGAAGGAATGAATCCTAAGGATGCCGCGGCTAAACTTTTTTCTAATAATAATAAATTAGAATCAGGTCCAAGTGGAAAATTTCCAGTTGGTTCGGATACGCAAAGTTTGCTTGCATTATTTTCTGATGGAACATTTCTTGTTTCTAATACTCATAAATTTGATGGTAGGGTTTTAAGCTTCCAATCATTGGTTAGAAAAAAAGGTGGTGTTATCCACAGGCCTGTTTATGTGGCAATGAGCTTGTTAAATACAATATATTCAACAGCCATAAAAACATCTAATTCTACTGTATCAAAAGAAGATGCTATGTCAAATAATCAGATGCAAAAGGATTTTGTTGATATAGTTTATCGTGCATCTGAACAAAGGGTTTCTGATATTCATGTTGTTGTCGCTGATCATACAACGGTTATGTTCAGAATTGCTGGTAGTATGCAAACAATTTTGGAATATGATAAGAATTGGGGAGAAGCATTTGTTCGTTCTGTTTTTGCTTCTGCAGATATTTCTGATTCTAACTATGCTCAAAATGAATTCCAAGCTGGACAGAAATTGGGAAGCACGCCTCTTCGTGGTGAAAAGGATTTATATTTACCTGAAAATGTTCTTTCTATTCGACTTCAGTTTAATCCTATTGCCTTTGGTACAAGATATCTTGTTATGCGACTTTTGTATGCAAATTCATCAACTTCTTCTGCTGATAATTTAAAAGAATTAGGTTTCTCTGATTACGAAGATGAAAAACTTTACAGAATGCGTTCTTTTCCAACGGGACTTTGTATTATTGCTGGTCCAACAGGTTCTGGTAAATCTACAACATTGCAACGTGTTATGATAAAAATGCTTAAGGAAAAGAATTATGAACTTAATCTTATAACTGTTGAAGATCCTCCGGAATATCCTATTCCTGGTGCAAGACAGATGCCTGTTACTAATGCAACAACCGAGGAAGAAAAAGAAAATGCGTTTAACCTTGCTTTGGCTGCATCTCTTCGTTCCGACCCTGATGCGATTATGGTCGGAGAAATCAGAACTTTATCTTCTGCGGAGTTGACATTTAAGGCTGCATTATCAGGACACAATGTTTGGTCTACATTGCATGCTAATTCTGCACCTGCTATTGTTAACAGACTTTTGGATATGGGTATCGATTCGTTTAAATTAAAGGATCCTGAACTTATTCGTGGTTTGTTATCTCAAAGATTGTTTAAAAAACTTTGTCCTAAATGTCGTCAAGCTATAAAGGATCATCCTGATCATCCTTCTTATGTGCGATTGGAAAAGGCATTAGGTAAATATGGTATTGAACAATCTTATATAAAAGGACCAGGTTGTCCATTTTGTAATGGAAAGGGAATTATTGGGCGTATTGTTGCATCAGAGGTTATAATACCAGATTCAAAGTTTTTGGAAAAACTTGTCGATGGTAAGAAGGGTGATGCTGTTCATTATTGGACTAATGAACTTAGTGGAAGAACCTTAAAAGAAGATGCTATTGAAAAAATGTTAAGGGGTATTATAGCCGTTGATGAAGTAGAAAGATGGTGCGGTATGCTTGATACAGAGGCTGTTTACTAGGGAGATTATTTATGGCAGATAAGAAAATTCCTAATAATGAACTTATATTAAAAGCAACCCAATTTATGGTGTTGATGAGTAATGAAAAACGTCTTCAAATTTATTATAAATTGGCTGCACTTTTAAGAAATAGATTTACTCTTATGGATGCATTAGATCGTATATGGATGATTGAATCTAAGGATGGTCAAAATCCAGATGAACCTATGGCTGTTGCTGTTGCTTGGTGGTTAAAGGAATTGGAAAAAGGTCTTCCTTTTTCATCTGCTATTGAAGGTTGGGCTCCGATGCGAGAGAAGTTAATGCTTTCTGTTGGTGATGTTTCTAAATTGGAAAAAGCTCTTATAAATGTTATCAAAGTATCAGAGGGATCAAACAGAATTATTCAACCATTGGTAAGTGCTGTGACATACCCAATAATGATGATGATATTAAGTATGGTTATTGTTGTTGGTGTTGGTATATATATGGTTCCACCTCTTTTAGAGTTTGCAAAAAATGCTCAGTGGACTGGAAGTGCGAAAAGTTTGGTTGCTCTTTCTGGTTTTGTTCAAGTTTATTGGTGGTCATTTCCTATTGTATTGCTTGGTATAGTTGGTGTAATTTATTTTTCATTTTCAAATTTTACAGGTCCGCTTCGTGTCACATTTGATAAATTGCCACCTTGGTCTCTTTACAGAATGTTCAGCGGAGTATCTTGGCTTATGTCTTTAGCGGCATTGGTTGAGTCTGGAACTCCTATTGCTCGTTCTATGCAATCACTTCGTCAAAATGCAAATCCTTATTTAAGGGAAAGAATTGATAAGGCATTAATGTTTATTAAAAACGGAGATAATCTTGGAACTGCATTGAAAAAAAGTAATATGCATTTTCCAGAAGATGAACTTATCGGAGATTTAGAGATTTATTCAGAACTTGATAATTTTGAAGAAGCTTTAAATGGAGTTGCAACTGAATATTTGGAATCTAGTATCGCAAACATTAAAAAAGAGGCTGGTATTTTAAATTCTTTTGCTCTTTTACTTGTTTCTGGTGTTATCGCATGGGTGCTTTTGGGTGTATTTGATATGCAAAATCAGGTACAAAATGCAATGGGATAATAAAATACTTGAAAAAACTGAAAATAATTGCTTTAATAATGCATAAGTTAACCTTAAATTAGGGAAGAAAATGACAAGAAGTGATATTATAAAACTTATATATCAAAAAAAAGGCAACCTTTTAATTCGTGATATTGAAAAGATTGTTGATATATTAACTGAAAAAATTTCATCATCTTTGGCTAATGGTCATAGGATTGAACTTAGGGGATTTGGTGTATTTGCACCTAAGAAACTTGCTCCTAAAATGGCAAGTAATCCAAAGGGTGGTGCAAAAATAAATCTTCCAGAAAGGGTTTCTGTTAAATTTAAAGCAGGTAAACTTCTTTCAGAAAAAATAAACGGTAAGATGTAAAATACAAAATGATAAAATATATTATAAACTGGATTTTCCTTGGAGGTCTATTCTTTTTGATATTTTTATTTTCTACGGAAAATAAAAGTCTTATGATACTTAACATATTCCCTTTAAAAATGGGGATAGAAATGCCTGTTTATCTTTATACAATAATACTTGCATTTATTTCATTTATTGCGGGTATTTTGGCAAATAAAGTTTATAATAAAACAAAATTATTTAGAAAGAAAAAGGAGTTTTAAATTGAATTGGCTTAATAGTGTTTTACGACCAAAAATAAAAACAATGTTTTCAAAGATAAAGGATGTCCCTGAAAATATGTGGCTTCCATGTCCAAAGTGTGGAACATTAATGTATAGAAAGGATTTGCATAACCATCTTAATGTTTGTACAAAATGTGATTATCATCTTTTTTTACAAGTAGAAGATAGGTTCGATAGCCTTTTTGATAACGCAAAATATACAAAGGTCGAACTTAATTCTGTAAAGGAAGATCCTTTGAATTTTAAAGATTTAAAAAAATATAAGGATAGACTTTCTCAATATAGAAATATTACAAAAACACAAGATGCAATTGAAGTTGCATATGGTAAAGTTGGTGGACAAGAAACTGTAATTTTCGCCTTTAATTTTGAATTTATGGGTGGAAGTATGGGAACTTTTGTTGGCGAAGCTATTGTAAAGGCGGCTGAGATTGCTGTTAAAAGAAATGCTGCTTTGGTTGCAATTCCGGCATCTGGTGGTGCAAGAATGCAAGAAAGTATGTTGTCTTTGATGCAAATGGCAAGAACTACTATGGCAATAAATAAGGTTCGTGATGCTGGACTTCCATATATTGTGATATTTGCAAATCCAACAATGGGTGGTGTATCTGCTTCGTTTGCAATGCTTGGTGATATACATATTGCTGAGAAAGGAGCTCTTATCGGTTTCGCCGGAAAAAGGGTTATCGAACAAACAATTAAACAAAAACTTCCTCCTGAATTCCAAACTGCTGAATATCTAAAGGAACAAGGTATGGTTGACATTGTTGTTCATAGAAAAGATTTAAAGGAAACTTTGGCAAATGTATTAACAATACTTATGCATAATAAATAGGAAGTAAAAATGATTTATTTGGATTTTGAAAAAGATATAAAGGAATTGGATGCTAAAATAAAGGAAATTCAGGATGAAAAGAAACCTGATTCCAAAAAAATAAAAAAACTTTCTGATAAAAGGGATGAGGAACTTTCAAAACTTTACTCTAATTTATCATCTTGGAATAGGGTACAGGTTGCACGTCATCCGGAACGTCCTCATGCAATTGATTATATTAATGGAATGATTGACGGTTTCATTGAACTTTCTGGTGACAGAATGTTTGCTGATGACAATGCAATAATTGGCGGTATTGGCTACCTTAATTCAACACCAGTAATGATTATTGGTCAGGAAAAAGGACACGATACCGAAACTCGACTTAAACACAACTTTGGTATGTCAAAACCAGAAGGTTACAGAAAAGCAATCCGTTTAATGGACTTGGCAAATAAGTTTAAACTTCCTGTTATTTTCTTGGTTGATACTGCTGGTGCATTTCCTGGTGCTGATGCAGAGGCAAGGGGACAGGCACAGGCAATTGCTTCATCGATACAAAAATGTTTTGATTTGGATGTCCCAAGTATTTGTGTCATAATTGGTGAAGGTGGTTCTGGTGGTGCAATTGCAATTGCCGTTGCAAATACAGTAATGATGCTTGAAAATTCAGTTTATTCTGTTATTTCACCAGAAGGTTGTGCTTCGATTCTTTGGAGAAGTCAAGATCATAAAGAAGATGCAACCAAGGCATTGAAAATGACTTCGCATGATTTGCTTGAACTTGGAATTATTGACAATATTATCGAGGAGCCAGTTGGTGGTGCTCAACGTGATAAAGAACAAACTATTGCAAATGTAAAGGATGCAATTTCAACTGAACTTAAAAAACTTTTGAAATCTCCGAAACAAGCAAAAGAAAAGCGAATTGAAAAATTCACAAAAATGACAAGGTTATAAAAAAAAGCCCCCACGATCAGGGGGCTTAATTTTTTATTCTATTACCTATTCATAGGAACTTCTAAACTTGGAGATAGTTTACAATTTCTGCATCCAAATTCCATTTCAATTCCGTCTTTGTTTTTTACACCAAACATTCCTTTGATACTATTATAATCACCTTCTACTTGTTCGTTCAAAATATTCAAAATATATGTTCCAAGTATTTCGGTTGCCTTATTTTTTTCACCATAATAACCTAAAGCATTACTCTTGAAATAATAATCACCATTCATATTACCAGAAAGACTATTAGTTGAAAAATACAAATCGGTACCATTAAAATTCATACCATTATTGTATTTTATCTCTAAATCAGCAAAATTTTCTGGTTTTAAGGTAAGTTTTACATTACCGGTTAAATCAGTTTGATTGTTTAATACAGCCAATGTCTTTCCATTAAATACAACATTGTTATCTATGATTGCAGAACCAATAATAATATGATTACCTGCATCCATAATGACTGGACTGTAATTTACAAAAGTTTGATTATCTTCCGGATTAATATATTCATCAGTACGTGAATGTTTAAACATACCAAAGTCAGCATACGATAAACCAACTTTTTTACCACCAAATGTTAATGTGTGTTCTTCTGAATGTCCAACAAATCCACTTGGAATTGCTGTTTCTGATGCTAATTCAGCTACACAATTTATACATGGAACTTCCTCTCTGTCAAATGCGATTTTTACAAATCCATCTTTGTCATAAGAAATATTTTTTGATGTATAGTTATAACCACCAAGATTGTTGATTTTAAAAGTAGGCTTTTTATCTTTACTTTCCTCAACCGAAATTGATTCAGCGTCATTTCCATTTCCAAAATCATACATATATGCAGGATTTTCATCATTAACCCTTGCAAATACTGGTGAAATATCTATTGCAGTTTTTATACTTCTTGCATTATTGCCAGATAAATTTGCCAAACTTGAAATAGGCATTGGTTTAGTATATTCAGCGTCAGTAAAACAACCTGTAAGCGACGAAGCCACAAGTAATAAAAAATAAGACTTTTTCATTATTCCCCTCTTTGTTTAATGATTTTTATTCTCGTAGCTTACCAACAATGATATCATAAAATACCGATTCGCACAATACAAATATAAAAGACCTCTGAAAAATTTTTTTCAGAGGTCTTTAAATATCTATATCTTATTGAAATTACATTTCTTTTTTGCGACCAAGTTGTTTGTGGCGAATACCGGCATCCAACTCTTTTTTACGCATACGAATACTTTTTGGTGTAATTTCCAAAAGTTCGTCATCTGCGATATAAGAAAGCATTTCTTCCAATTTCATAACTCTTGGTGGAGCAAGCACAGTCGCTTCATCATGACCAGATGCACGAAGATTTGTCAAAGCCTTTCCCTTTACAGGATTGATTTCCAAATCATTTTCCTTTGCATGTTCACCAATAATCATACCAGAATAAACTTCAACACCAGCACCAACAAAAAGTTGACCACGAGGTTCCAATGCATACAAAGAATATGCAGTTGTTGTTCCCTGTTCCATTGAAACAAGAACTCCATTTCTGTATCTTTCAATTGGCCCAGCATAAGGTTTATATCCACTGAAAATACGATTCAAAACACCGGTTCCACGAGTATCAGTTCTAAACTCAGAAAGATATCCAATCATACCACGGGAAGGAACTTCAAACACGATACGAACTTTGTTTCCACCAGTTGGACGCATATCAGTCATAGTACCTTTACGTTTTGAAATTTTTTCAACAACTACACCTGAAAATTCTTCATCAACATCGACAATAACATCTTCAAATGGTTCAGATTTTACACCATCAATATCTTTGAAAACAACACGTGGACGGGAAACGGAAAATTCAAATCCCTCACGACGCATTTGTTCAATCAAAATACCAAGTTGCAATTCACCACGACCAGAAACTTCGAATGACTCATTTGTTTCTGAACGTTCAATCTTTAATGCGATATTTGATTCAGCTTCTTTCTCAAGTCTTGCCCAAATAACACGGCTTTGAAGTTTTGCACGATCACCTTCTTGTCCTGCAAATGGTGAAGTGTTAACCGAGAAAGTCATTGTAAGTGTTGGTGGATCAATAGGTTGAGCTTTGATTGCTTCATTAACACTTAAATCACAAAGAGTTTCACCAACAGTAGCCTTTGAAAAACCTGCAATAGAAACGATATCCCCAGCTTCGGCTTCCTCCAAAGGAGTTTTCTGAAGACCACGGAAAGCCAAAATTTTTGTGACTTTTGTTTGTTCAATAGTTTGTCCATCAAGAGAAATTGCCTTTACTGGCATATTCATTTTCAACTTTCCTGACATAATTTTTCCAGTCAAAATACGACCAAGGAAGTTATCACCAGACAATGTTGTTGCAAGCATTGAAAATGGTTTATTCTTATCCACCTGAGGAGCAGGAACATGACGGATAATTAAATCAAAAAGAGGTTTTAAATCTTTGTTTGGTTTATCAATATCAGAAAGATTTTCAACAGCCCAACCATCACGACCAACAGCATAAAGTACAGGGAAGTCAAGTTGTTCATCTGTTGCACCCATCTTGTCAAAAAGATCAAAAATTTCATTTAAAACTTCATCAGGGCGAGCATCATTTCTATCAATTTTATTGATAACAACAATAGGACGAAGCCCAAGGTTTAATGCTTTTCCAAGAACAAATTTTGTTTGTGGAAGTGGACCTTCTGAACTATCTACTAAAAGGACAACACCATCAACCATATTCAAAATACGTTCAACTTCACCACCAAAATCGGCATGCCCTGGTGTATCAACAATGTTAATTCTGTAGTTATCATATTCAAGGGAAGTACATTTTGCTAAAATAGTAATTCCTCGTTCACGCTCAATATCACCTGAATCCATTACACGTTCAGCAACTTTTTCATTTTCACGGAATGTACCACTTTGTTTAAGCATAGCATCAACAAGTGTAGTTTTACCGTGGTCAACATGAGCTATAATAGCAATATTTCTTATTTCCATAATTAAAGTCTTTCTTTTTCTTGATTGAATATTGTGCTAAAATACACCTAAATATAAAGACTTGCAACAAAAAAATGAAGTTTTTTAAATTAATCTTGTTTATATATCAAAAATGTGGTATAATACAAAAAAATTAAAAGGGAAATGGAGAAAATTATGAAATGTGCAGGAGGGGTATACCTTGATGAAACACAGTTGAAGGTAAGTTTTGATAAAATTGTATCAAATTCAGCCTTATCAGCTGCTTTAGATGAAATTGTTGATGCTGCAATTTCTTCCAATCAAAATGCTTGTAAAAAGAGTCATAAGAAATCAAATCTTGTTTCATCTGTAGCTTTGTCTTTTTTAGGAAATTCTTTTACTCATTAAAAATTTATCGATTCGAAAACAGATTCCAAAGCAATATATGATTTTATTGCTTGGTATTTTTTATTATTTTTGCAAAATATTAAAAATATATGCCAATATAACTAATTAAATATTGTTTTATTATAAAACCTATTGACAATAAAAATAAAGAAAATTAGATTCTTCGTTTAAGAAAAAATTCCCATATAGAATGGGGTCATTTTAATATTATTTAGGAGAATAAAATGCAAAATAAAAATATTTTGTTAATGGTGTGTTGTGTAATGTTAAGCAGTTGTGGTGGTAATGAGAGTATAGTATCCACATTGCCAGAGATAGAAACAACACTAGTAAACAATTCAACTTCTTCCTCCTCCTCAGAAATAAATATAAAACTTCCACTTAAAACAAATTTTAATAAAGCAAAAGGATATAAAGTTTATGTAAGTCCGGAACTAAATAACAGTGATATTTTTCAAAAAGCATTAGAGATAAAAGAAACAGAAGATGGCTATGAAGTAAAAATAACCACCTCAAATCTATTTAATCAAATGTACGAAGAAGCCTTGAGTTTGCCTGAAGCTGAAGGTGATGATGATACAACGGAAATATTAGCGGTATCTGAATTTAGTGATAAATACAATATGGCATTTGAGAAGAAGAGTGATGTACTAAAATATTTAGAAAAATATAAAGAGAGTATGGCGGAAAATTATGAGTTCAAAGAGAAAGAAGAAAGTGATGGCAGTATAAGTTATGTTTCTGTATCAAAGGACGCACCATATACAGTATCTGTGAAGGAAAACAAAGAAGAAAAATTTTCGAATGAAGATTTTGATAAACTAAAGGAACAAGTTCAAGAGTTAAAGAATATAACGTGTATAAATAGCTGTACAGGTGAAGATTACAATTACAATTTAGCATTAGAAGAAAGTGGAGATGATGAAACTGTATCAACTCCTATGTTTTTATACAATGATAAGAAATATAGTTTAAGTGATTTAAGAAAGGAAGGTTTTAAAAATTTAAGTTTTAATGGAGAAAGTTTTAGTTATAGCAAAAAGGAAGAAGATCAAAGATATAAAGATGAAGAATTATTGATGTTATCAGATCCGAATACAGTATCAATGGAAACGTCATCATTGCTATGGAAAGAAGGTGTGAGAGAGGAAGAATTAAAAGCAAAAGAATTAAGATTAAATTTTTTAGGGAAGGGAGTAGATTTATCGTATAGTGATTATGGTTATTGGGAAGAAAAAGAGAAATATGAAGATTATGAAAGGATAGGTGAGATGATGCCGATAATAGGAGGATATGAAAGGAATAGATTAGAAGAGGAAGCAATAGAAGAAGGGACAGTATTTAAAGGAAAAGTTATAGGTAGAATAAAAGAGTTAGATAAAGGAATATCAAAGTTAGAAGGAGATATAGAATATAGATTAGGGAAAGAGAAGAGCTTTAAGATAGGATTTAAGGATTGGTATGATATAGAGATAGAAGATGAAGAATGGGAGTTTAAGTTGAAAGAAGGAAATAGTTCAACACTTCCGGAGATATATGAAACGAAAGCAGGAGATAGAAAAGGAGAGATAAAAGAGATAAGATATTATGGAGAAGGAGAAAAGAAAGAGAGTGTAGGGATATTAGAGTATACAGACAAATACTCCACCAACCTCACTCTTACCTATGGTGCTAAAAACTGACATTGACAATTTTATATGATTAATATAAAATTCCTAAAGATTAAAACAATAGGGGTTGCCATGAAAAAAATATCAGTAATTATTCCTGTGTATAATGTAGAACTTTATCTTTCTCAATGTTTGGAAAGTATTATTAATCAAACATATAAAAATCTTGAGATTATTTTGGTAAATGATGGATCAAAAGATTCTTCGATTGATATTTGTAAAGCATATGTTAAAAAAGATAAAAGGATAAAATATATTTATCAAAAAAATATGGGTTTATCTGCATCAAGAAATACTGGTATAAAAAATGCAACCGGCGATTATATTCATTTTATAGATAGTGATGATTATATCCCTCTGGATTATTATGAAAAAATGATTTCAGCACTTGGTAATTCAGATGCTGATATTGTTTGTGGTGGTTTTTATTTTGAAAAACATCCATATGAATCAGTAAATTTTACAAATACTTTTGTATACACAAATATAAATGATAAAATACAAAAAACATTTGCTTATAAATATAGATATGCATGGAGATATTTAATAAA
>JAILLX010000041.1 GCA_024692925.1 bacterium | reverse complement strand
AACCTCACCCGCATACTTTTCTTTATTTTTTACATAAATTTTTGATGCAGGATTATCTCCAACCAAAATAACACTAAGTTTTGGAGATTTTTTCAAGGTTGCAACTTCTAATTTCAACCTATTTCTAACTTTCTCAGCAAGTTTTTTGCCATCAATCAATTTAAAAACCATACAAACCACCCTTTTTACATAAATAAAGTATACCAAACTTTCAAATATTTGAAAAGTCTTTTTTATCTCTTGAAAAAAATATATTTTAAGACTATCTATATATCATAAGATTACAAAATATTAAGTAAAGGATTTTAATATGTCAAAAAAGAATAAAGAACAAAAAAATACCGAAGAAAAAGAAAATATTACTGATATAAACTGTAAATCCAATTGCAATTGTGGTGAAAAATGTTCTTGTCACAAAAATAATTGCGAAGAAGAAGCTGATAAAATCCAAAATCTAACTGCTCAGGTCGAAGAATGGCAAAATAAATACCTAAGGGCTTATGCCGACGCTGAAAATTCGAAACGCCGTGCTGAAATTGATGCAAAAAACCTTGTTGATTACAAAGTTTCAAATTTTGCACGTGATATGCTTCCTCTTTTTGATAATCTTTCATTGGCAATCGCATCAATAAAGGATTCTGTTGATGAAAATATCCTTACGGGATTAAGGGCCGTTATGTCAAATTTTGAAACATCACTTAACCGAAATGGCATAACAAAAATTGAAACAATAGGTAAAAAATTAAATCCTGCTGAACACCGTGTTGTTTCCCAAATTGAATCGGATGATGAACCAGAAACTATTGTCCAAGAATTCCAATCAGGTTGGAAATTAGGTGACAAAGTAATACGAGAGGCTATGGTTGCAACTGCTAAACCTAAACAATAACTATCATTCGGGAAAATTTGCCGAATTCATTGCAAAAATATTCCTTACATTAAAAGGATACAGGGTTGTTTCATCCCGTTATTCTGCAATCCGTGGTTCATCTGCTGGGGAAATAGATATTATTGCAGTAAAAAGACATACAATAGTTTTTATCGAAGTCAAAAAACGAAAAACTATTGACCTTGCCAAAGAGGTAATTTTTTCCCGTCAACAAAATCGTATTTATCGCTCCGCCGAAATTTTTATTTCCAAACATCCTAAATACAGTAATTTCGATTGCCGTTTTGATGCAATATGCTTTGATAAATTCTATCGTTTTACACACATAAAAAACGCTTGGGGACTATAGGAATATTGTATTATTGATAAATTATTCTTTGTTTATATAATCCGGTTATGGATTAAGGGGAAAATAAATGAAGAAAATTTTATTTACGACATTACTTATCAGTATATTACATTTTACATCTACAAAATCAAACGCAATGTCTTTTTATTCGGGATTAAGTCTTGGTGAAACAAGATCAAAAATAGAAGACTCAAGCTTTGATGAGCGAAGATCTTTTACCTTTTCTGTTGGTTCCTCATTTTTTATTCCCCTATTTCCTATAAGAATTGAAGGTGAATATTTTAAATTCAACAGTAAAAAATCTCCTTTTCAAAATCACATATACGGAAGTGGTATCAATGCCTATGTAAACCTTCCACTTCTTCCAATACTTGTCCCATACATTGGACTTGGAATTTCTTATGCAAAAGAAAAAATTGATAACAATGAAACAGATACATCCAAAAAATCAGATGGCCGAATTATTCCACAATATATCATTGGCCTTGATTTAGACCTTCCAACTGTAATTTTTGCTGGCAGTATGGAATACAGATATATAAACAGCGATTTCAAATTTGATAATGAAAAACTCGATTCAAAATATCATGTATTCTTATTAAAAGCCAGATTAAAATTTTAGGTTAAAAATCTTATTTATTGACTATATTCTTTTTTCCTTTTATAATTAGACAGTATAGAGATAATCTCTATAACTAAAATAAAAGGAGATATATTATGAATAAAAAAGTATTATCATTAAGTTTAGCAGCTTTGGTTTTGGCTTCTGCAAACGCAAACGCATTTTATGTTGGTGCAGGTGTTGGTACATCAAAGGCAAAATTTGAAGACGTTTCACTTGACCGTGATGCTGCATTCAGTATTTATACAGGTATGAGCATTCCTCTACCACTTATTCCAATACGTGGTGAAATTGAACTTATGAATTTAAAAAGTAGCAAAGATGAAATAGATGGAAAAGTTTACGGTGCTGCTGCAAATGCATACGTTGGACTTCCACTTCTTCCTATTGTAAAACCTTATGTTGGTATGGGACTTGCTTATGCACAAGCAAAATTCTCTGATGACACAGGTTCATACAAATCAGATTGGAAAGTTGTTCCACAATATATGCTTGGCTTGGATTTAAGTCTTCCACTTATTCCTGTTGCTGGCGGTGTTGAATACAGATATATGGACGCTGATTTCGATGGAAAAGACTTTGGCGATGGTGTAAAAACAAAAGTACACACAATTATGATGAAAGGTAGATTCCATTTTTAATCTATCACAAAATAAAAAAAGTCCCCATCGCTATGGTGGGGATTTATTTTATATTATCAAATTTCTGACCACATTTTCCACAAAACGAACATCCATTACAAATAAGTCTTGAACCACAGGTTTCACAATTTTTACTCCACCTTTTTACATAAATTTCCGAACCAAATAAATCCGAAGGCTTCTCCAATTTCACATTTATTGGTCTACCTTGAAATTGAAGACCCGACTTATACGCCATCTCGCTTTGAAGTCGTTTATTTGGCATACGATAAATTTTTCCATCTTTTTCAAAGATAGTCCCCGTTTCAATAAAGCAAAATAATGTATTCGCATCAACACATTCATCATAGAGATTTTTTACCCATTCATACTTACACATACGGGAACCATCATAATTTTCACCACCCGCAACTACTTGCTCTATACTTCCAGTTGAAAGGTAGTTTTTAATCGATACCGGACCAATAAACGGAGCAACAAATACCCCCTTATGTTTAAATGGAAGATTTAACAAAATTGGAATTCGTTCATCCGCACGTTTTTGATTTTCCGTTGTCACACTAAAAAACACATTTTCCCAACCATCACCCCAATCAGACGGCAAACATTTTTCAACTCTTTCTGGCCTTTTTGTAAGCAAAGAAAACTCAACATCAGGGCGTTTTTTTATTACATCCCAAACATCATTTCTCCACTTATCAGCTTCCTCCAAAAAAAAGTCCGAAGTCAAACATACCCTAATATGTTCCCCACTTTTTATTTTATAAGAACCATCCTTGTTTTTATGAAGTGGATAAGTAAAATTATTTTTAACCTTGTAGATCTGGGCCCCATCCCTATCCCGTTGCTTATCCAAAAAATACATATAGCAGTGAGCACAACCCTCACTTTTTTTCACGCATCCATGCCATGGATTCCATATATCGTGCATATAAACTCCAGCCTACTCAGCCGAACCTTTAAGCATATTTTCTATATGTTCAATATATTTTTTACCAGTAGTTTCATCCGAACCGAAACCAAGTTCGTATTTATCGCCAAAAACAGCCAAAGGCACAGCCCCAGCATTTTCCATATTCAACTTTTTTGCATAATGGAAATAATAATTTGCCCCAACCTTTGTTGAAGTATTATATTTGGTAATAGTTAAATCCTTATACTTTGGTGCAATTTTTTTATCCAAAAATTCCATTGCATGATGACAATGAGGACAAGTAGGACTGTAAAACAAAATCATTTCTGTCTTTCCATCACCACCAATCGCAGTTTTTGAATTTAATGTAAAAACACCACATAAAACAACTATACACAAAAAAACAATATTTTTTAAAAGTTTCATTTTTTTCATTTAAACACTCCCTATAAACTATATTTTAGAATATATATTAACTTTGTTTTATTTACCAGCATTTTTTTCAATATTTTACTTGACAAATTTTTTCTTTTCTATTATATATTTGTCTAAATAGACAAAATAAGAGGTTATACTATGACAAAGACTAAAAGAAGTAAAATAATATTTGCACT
>JAILLX010000036.1 GCA_024692925.1 bacterium | reverse complement strand
GGACGCCCATTCCAAGGCTTCAATTTTGAAGCGTTACCAAAAAATCTAACTGTTGGGATGTAGGGGGCGGAGAGGCTGGATTTTCGTGCTACACCGTAAACAAAAAACCACCCTTTTTTTGATTAGTATATCCTGTTTCAAATTTTTTTGCAACAAGTATTATCTAACAACTTGTTTTTACGAAAGAATTCTCTCAACCTCAACTTATCAAAAAACTATTTTTTGATCACATCATTTTATCGGTGGTTTTTTGTTTATGCTATAGGCGAGGAACCAAGGTTTTCTGTGGGCTACGGGCGTGTCGCAAAGATTCGCAGGCCTACGTCAAAATCAAACCCTTAAAATGGGTGGAGGTTTTCATGCTTTTCTCCGCCCACCTTCAAGCCTCGAACAAGCATGAAAGTCACGAAATTAAAAGCCCGAAAAAGATCCTGAATCAAGTTCAGGATGACGGAGGTGTGGTTCTTCGGATGACGGAGGGTTAGCCCTTTGAACGAGGAGAGTTCTTCGTATGATGGAGGATAGTCCTTCAGATGACGAGGAGTTGCGACCCCTCAAGAAAAAGAATGTTTAATTTAAGGAGGAAAAAACATGAAACTAAAGCATTTAATTTCGACTTCTGCGTTCATACTCGCAGGAATACCAACCAACGCACAAGGACAACAATCTATTTATATGTGTAAAAGTTGTCCAGCAGGAACTTACTCCGCAGGTGGAACTTTAAAATCCTGCACACCTTGCTCAAAAGGTCAGTATCAAAACCTTGTTGGAGCGTCAAGTTGTAAGGCATGTCCAGCCGGACAGTATTCTTCAACAACTGGGGCAAGTAGCTGTAGTACTTGTCCAGCTGGAACCTATTCCAAAGCAGGTTCAACAAGTTGTACAAAGTGTCCAGCGAATTCTACTTCATCGGCAGGGGCAAAATCAATCGATGATTGTATCTGTAATACTGGATATAAGAAAAGTGGTAATTCGTGTGTAATAAAAACATGTACTTTATATTATGATTCTTATAGCGGCCAAAGCTCATTTTATACTAGTGAAAAGAAAACGTTGAATTATGGTAGTTCTTATACATTTGGATTTGCTGTAATTGGTGGTGATCATTGTACAGACTTCTGTCATCCAGATATGAGCGGAGAAATACTTCGTCGTGCTATAGATACAAATGGAAACGAACAATATTTTGGAGATTTTGTGAGTTCGAAGATTATAAGAACATATACATGCCAATAATTAATCCCCCTTTCAAAGGGGGATTTTTTTATTTCCAACATTCACGCTTTCTTGCAAAATACGATTTTGCGTGATCGCATGCAGGACATTTTTCAGGTGGTTCAGTTCCAATGTGAAGGTATCCACAATTTAAACATTCCCAAATGATACGTTCCGATTTTTTAAATGTTGCATCTTGCTCTAATTCATGAAGAAGAGTTAAAAATCTTTCTTCGTGATGTTTTTCAGCAACAGCAATTGCACCCATTGTTTTTGCAATTTCTTCGAAACCTTCCTCACGCGCAATACGTGCAAATTCAGGGTACATTTCAGTATATTCTTCCTTTTCACCATTTGCAGCAGCAACCAAATTTTCCGCAGTATCGCCAATCACACCAGCGGGAAAATCCCATTCAAGGTGAACAAGTCCACCTTCCAAAAATTTGAATAATCTTTCTGCGTGTTCCTTTTCCTGATTTGCAGTTTCTTCAAAAACTTTTGAAATTTGAACATACCCATCCTTTTTCGCACGGGAAGCAAAGAAAGTATATTTGTTCCTTGCCTGTGATTCACCAGCAAAAGCAATAAGTAAATTTTTTTCTGTTTGTGTACCTTTTAAACTTTTCATATTAGACCTTTCTTATTTATGAGATTTTATCTTTTCCATATTTTTAAGGAGTTGGGTTTCAACATCCGCCATAGCAGAGCCAAAAGCAAGATATGCGTCATCATCATCCGATTTTGCAAATAAATCCAAACCCTTAAGTTGAAGTTTTACAGATGCATTCACCTTTTTATGAGGAGCCTGTGTAAACACAACATTTGCACCGATTAACTCTTGATTATATTTGGAAATTTTCTTTTCAATAGTTGATTTTACCTTTTCAGTAAGGGCTTCCCCAACATCAAAGCTTTGACCAATAACTTGTACTACCATGGTGACCTCCATTTCCTTTGTTAAACCATAATTTATATATAGTGCAAATTTAGACTTATTTCAATATAAATATTTTTTGATTTTTTGTTTATATTGTGTTATACTATTGAATTATGAGAGGAAAGTAATATGAAAAAATTTTTTATAATTCTTTTAACCTTTACGATTATTGGCGGAAGTGCTTTTTCCGAAACAAAAAGAGCAAAGGGGACAAATTCAACTAAATCTTCAAAACGTAGTAGTTCAAGCCGTCGTGCGGGTAATTCAGTAGTAAGGACAAAAAGATCAGCTTCAACTTCTGTTGGAAAAAGTTCTACTGCAAAGGCGGACGGTAAAACTGTTTCTGATTTCAATAGCTGTATGGATAATTTTTGTAAACCTGTTATAGAGGGTGATGAAAAAGGAAGATGCCGTTGTTCATCAACACTTTCCCGTATTGAAAAGGTATTAAGAGATATTGAAAAAATCCAAAATGAGGCTGATGCTCAAAATAAACATCTTGAAACATTGATGAACGTTTCTAATACTTCTGCGGTTAATGATAGTATAGGTAATGTTTACAATAACATCAATTCTATTGAAAGAAAGGCTAAAACTATGGCTGGGAAAAAAGTTGATGTTAAAACTATGGTTGCCGAAGGATACCAACTTTATAAAAAATCGTATGATGAATGTAAATCTTACCTTTCTACGGATGCAAGTGTTGCATCAAAACAGGAACAAGAATATCAAACTATGATTGAAACTGATTGTTCGGCATATACTTCTATATTGAAAGAAAAGGCTGATAATGCACAAAACCTACTTGTACAAGCAAAGAAAAATCAAGAAATGTATGATGAACAAAAATATAAAAAATTAAATCAACTTGATACATCTTCTTGCTATGTAGAATATGAAACTTGTATGAAAACACAATGTGGCGAAGATTTTAGGTTCTGTTTGGAAAAATCTAAACTTGCTGTGAACCTTAAAAAATGTGAATCTGTGAATTATGGTAAGTGTGAAGAAAATAAATCTGTTGTAATTACTGATTTGAAAAAGGCTATAAACAAAGCAATTGAAAAGGAAAAAATTGCACAATCTTGCCGTTCTGCATTGGGACAATTCAAAGAAGGAAAATGTTTATTCGAAGTTAGATATGTCCTTGATAAATGTGGTGTATTTACAAAGAATTGTGGTGATGCTCAGACAAAATTCTTTACTCCGGGATATAAGGTCACATGTGATGATAAACGTGGCGATTTCAAAGATTTGGCAACTGGTTGTCATGAGGCTTGTTATTTAGTTGGAGCAAATAATGAAGAAAGAAAAATTGGAACCAATGTTGAATCAGATGGTGGTAAAAACGTTGGAAGAACTATTGGTGCGATTTTCTCATTAGGTTTAAGTTTGATATCATCAGATGCTCAACCTGGATGTAAATCTAATGGTGATTTGGATAGATATACACTTCCTGTCCCTGCGGGTTGGGGTACTGATGGATATCCGTTAGATGAAGAACTTAAAAATGCATTTTAGGTGATAAATATGAAAAAATTTTTGAAGATTATTTTAAGTTTAGTTTTACTTTTTACAATTACGGATTCAGTCTTTGCAAAAAAGATTAAGAAAAGCAAAAAACGTTCAGCAAGTGCTGCTTCTGGACTTGTTTCATCAAAAGCTAAGGCAATTGTTTCTTCGAAAAAAACAGTAAAAAGTAGTTCGAAAAAGAAAAAATCTTCATCAAAGAAAAAAAGTAAAGATGAAAAAAAAGAATCTGATTCCGAAGAATCTGAACTTTCTGCTACGGAACAATGTATGGTGGATAATTTGGAAACGTTGTTATCTGGGGAATGTAAATTTTTGAATGAACCAGAGGTTTTATCCGAACTTTCGAACAAATTCTATTGTATATATAATTATAAGGATAAAAGCAAAGCTGAAAGCGTATACAACTATTACCTATATCAAAATTATGCAACAAATGAGGAAAGCATAAAGGAAGGTGATGCAAGTGTTGTCATCAAAAACCCACAAAATGGAAATTTAAAGGGTGCTTCAAAATACTATGAAACTTTGATAAGCGGTGCAGAAGATGGTACCCTATCCGATGGAAAAATTTTGGATTTTTTAACAGAGGAAGTTTTGGATTCCGACTCTTCGTTAACATCAAATGAAATTTCTGCTATTCAAAAAATTTCAATAGATAGTGCAACAATTACTATGGATGTTGTAAAGGAAAATATTGAAACTTGTAAAAAAGCAACAAAGAAAATAGTAAATTCTTGTGGTATTGCTTCGAATGAAGAAATGCAGGATAAAATTATAAGTAGTTGCGATGAATATAATACAGCTTTGGTAAAAAGGACTGCAAACAATAAAGCTAAAGTTATGGACTTGAAGGCTAAACTTGTTGAAATACTTCGCAACCGTGCTAATACTTCTTTGAAAAAATCAGATAAATCGGAAACTTCTGAAAGTAAGGATACTGAAGGTAAGAGTACCGAAACAAAAGATACTAGCAAAACAGAAAGCAAATAGTTGATGAAATAAAAAAAGGTGGGATAAGACCCACCTTTAAATTTTTATATGCAAAAGATTAACCTTGTCTTGCATTAAATCTAGGATTCTTTTTATCAATTGCAAAAACTCTTTTACCACGACGAATCAACTGAACATTTCCACGTTTTTTAGCTGATTTCAAAGAACTTTTAGTTTTCATTTTAACCTCACATTTCTAAATTATGTGGAGTATGATAAATGCATTTCGTATAAATGTCAAGTAAATCTTTGTTTTTCTCTGATATTTTTTCTAAACATCTACTTTGTTAAAAAATTCACTGTTGTTTCAGTAATAATGAAAAAAATTTTCTCTTTTACAAAAAAACAACTTTAATATTACAAGTATAACCTATTGATTTTTCAAATTTTGAAAAAATATTGTGAAAAATTGAAAAAAATAGTGGAATTTTCGAAAAAATATTTATATAGTTATGTCTAGAAAGTTTAAATTTGTATAAGGAGAACAAAAAATGGAAGAAATTATTTTCCCTAATAAGATAAGAGTTTTAAGAAGAATGGCTGGCAAGTCTATGCAGGATTTGGCTGACAAACTTGGTGTAAGTCTTTCTGCTATTTCAAAAATTGAAAAAGGTTATAGAAAAATCGATCAAGAACAAATGATGATTGTTGCAAATTTCCTTGGTTGTTCTATGACTGATATTTTTATTTCAGAAGAAGAAGATGACGAAATCATCCTTAATGCATGGAAAAAAGAAATTGAACGCCGTGTTCAACTTAACCAAAACAATGGTCTTAAAATTTTTGGTGCAGGTCTAAGATTCCTTCGTACAAACAAAGATATGACATTGATAGAAGTTGCCGAAGCTGCTGGACTCACACTTTCTGTTTACCACAGAATTGAAATTGGTCAACGTGAAGTTTATGAACAAGAACTTTTCAGCATTGCTCGTGCCCTTGGTATGACAACAAAAGAAGTTTTAACAAAGATTTATGAACTTAAAAAAGATGGTAGCCTTGACAGATTCATAAATGCAAATACAAACCCTATCGACTCTATTTCAAAAATGAGCGACATCTTGAAAACAACAGAAAATGTTTACACTCCATCTGGTGTCATTAAATTTAACAAGGTTCTTGTATATGCAAAAACTTTGGAAAATGGAAATATGATTGTTGATAAAAACGACAAGGATTATATAGTATATCCTATGTCGGATAAAAAAGTTGAAAGCATTTATGCTCTTGAACTTTCATCAAGAAGACTTGGTAATATAATTCCAACACGTTCAATTTTGTTTATAGATTCTAATCAAGCAGTAAGAAGTGGGGATATTGCAGTTCAAGTTCTTTCTGATATGGAAGATAAAATGGAGATTCGTTTGATAAGTGTAAAAGAGGATATCGACGGAAAGTTCTATGGAATTATGTATAATCCAGATGAAAAAATTGAATTAACACCATCAGATGTTTCTTCACTTCAACGAGTTATATTAATTTCTATGAACTAAAAACTATTAACTGAGGGGTAGGAATTTTATTTTGCTTAAAATTCCTAAGTTAAGGATGGTAGATAAAAAAGATTTAAATTTTGCAGAATATCAGGCACATGAAAGAGCTCTTGTTATAGGAAAGAGATATTTGAATATTTTTCATCAACTTCATGTTATAAGAGCTGGTATTGAAGCATTAAATAAGGATTTTGTTTCTCTTCCTGATGATGT
>JAILLX010000062.1 GCA_024692925.1 bacterium | reverse complement strand
TATATTAATTGTGGAAATCTTTGTATTGTTGCTACACATAAAGTTAATGGAGTTGCAGCACTTCATTCAAAACTTTTAAAGAAAAAAGAATTTCCATTATTTAATATATCCATATTTATAATTTACAATTTCCAAACTGTTTAATTTAAAATCGGCAACAGTCTGTTTTGCAATATTCATAAAATCTTGATTGATACGTTCAATGATTGCAAAGTGATAAGGAAGTTCAGATTTGAATAAATCAATTCCAATTTTTTCTAATGCTTCTGCAAGAAGTGTGTGATTTGTATATGCACAAATATTATACATCTTTTTATAAGCATTTTCATATGAAAAATTATAATCTTTCATTAAAATTCTTATAATTTCAGGTATTGCCAATGTCGGATGAGTATCATTTAATTGAACAGCCAAAAACTTATCAATTTCCGATATATTTGCACCTGTTTTTTTGAAACGTTCGAATAAATCCTGTATGGATGCAGAAACAAGTAAATACTCCTGTCTAAGACGTAATCTTTTCCCTTCTTCGGTCCCATCAGGAGGATATAAAAAGTCAGTCAAATTTGTAATATTTTTTTTCAAATCTGGTTTTGATTTATCAGTTTTTTCTGACGCCCAAAGTCTTATTCTTAATACATCCTCGTTTCCATATCCTGCAAATAAAATATCATTAGCAATAGCTTTTACTTTTTTTGATGGAATCCATTCTATTTCTTCTAATTTTTCAGAAGGTTTTAATCTACCACCAAAACCAACTTCATACGAAATATTTTTTCTTTTATCCAAAGCAGGGTTTTGTTTTTGAATCCATAAATCCGGAGTTTCAATTTGTTTTCCATCTTTAATCGATTGCTTATAAATTCCGCATCTGTATAAAAGTCCATATCCAAACGCAGGGTAAGAAAGAGTTGCAAGTGAATCAAAAAAACATGCTGCAAGTCGTCCTAATCCACCATTTCCAAGTTGGGTCGAAGGTTCTAATGCTAAAACTTTTTCTAAATCAACACCAAATGAAGCAAATGCCTTTCTAAAACTTTCCTTAACCTCCATATTTAATAATGTTTGGTTTGAAAGTTTTCCAATTAAATACTCCATTGAAAGATAGGCCATCATTTTATTTTTACCATTTAAAATGTTATGTTCTGTTATATCGGCCATATCCACGAGTTCGTCATTAAGCATATTAACAAATGCAACATACCAATCCTTTATAGTGGCATTTCTTAAATTTTTCTTTGTCGTGGAATTAAGAAAAAATTCAAGTCGTTCTTTAAGATATCTTTGATTTGTTAATTGTTTTTGCATTTTTATCTCCCCTCTGATTATCAATAAAAATACTATAGCATATTTTTTTATTTTGTGCTATAATTATTTTAGTTTTAACCAACAAGGATTTTAAAATGATTGAAAAAATTAAAAAAGTTATTTCTGATAAAAAGGAATTAAAAAAAGAAAATATTGTAAAGGAATATATGCACTGGGAACAACAAGCTGTTGGTTTGGTTGTTATGAAGGCAGATGAATATGTAAAATCAAAAAAGGCAAAAACTTTTCGTGATGCTTGTAAAATGATTGTAAAAGAAATGGAAGAAAATAATTCTAAACATTCTGATGGTTTTTTATCAGAGCAAGAAAAGGATATGATAAATTTTATGCGTGATGGTCGTGACTAGTAATGCAAGATAATTCTTTGGGAAATCAAAAAATTGCCTCAAATCCAAAGTATTCAGTTTGGGTTTCTGCGAGTGCGGGTACAGGAAAAACAACTGTGCTTGTTAATCGTTTATTGCGTCTTTTTTTAAATGATGTAGAGCCAAGTAAGGTTTTATGTCTTACATATACGAATGCAGGTGCGATTGAAATGCAAAATCGTATATATAAAAAAGCTCGTGATTGGGCAATAATTTCTGATGAAAAATTAAAAGAAGAATTAGAAAATATTACAGAAAAAGATGAAAATATTGATATTGATAATTTATTTTTAAAAGCAAGAAGGCTTTTTTCAAAATTAATCGATAATCCAATACCTTTAAAAATTTATACTATTCACGCATTTTGCCAATCTGTTTTGAAACGTTTTCCAATAGAAGCTGGAATTACTCCTCATTTCAAAATTATTGAAGATTCTGATGTCAATATATTGTTGAATGAAGCGTATCAAAAACTTGTTCATACATTGAAAAATGATAAAAATATTGATTACCTTGATACATTTAAAAGTTTTAATTACCTTATGGAAAATACTCCTGAAAATGAATTTGAAGGTTTAATAAAATCAATAATCGATGGTCGTGAACATTTTTTAGAATTATTATCTAAATATAAAAACAAAGAAAAGATAAAAGAAAGTTTACAGAAAAAAATATTTACAAATTCATCTTATGCAATTAATGATTTTATTGATAATGAAAAATTATTTTTGGAAAATATAATAAATCATATTCCGGAAAATTTTATTGAAAATTTAAGAACATTT
>JAILLX010000017.1 GCA_024692925.1 bacterium | reverse complement strand
AAATTCTTTTCTTTTCGTTTCTAAGAATTCTTTTCTTTGAAGATTTATGATTAGCCATTTTTTAATCCTTTCAAAAGTTGACTTTATACTATCGTTTAGAGAACTGGAAAGAACGACGAGCTTTTTTATGACCGTAGTGCTTTCTTTCAACAACTCTGGAATCACGAGTTAAGAAGCCAGCTTGTTTAATAACAGATCTTAATTCTGGTTCTGCAAGAGCCAAAGCCTTACTGATACCATGTTTTAATGCACCAGCTTGACCAGAAAGACCACCACCAACGATTGTTGCAACAACATCGTATGCACCTTCACGTTTTGCAATACCAAATGGTTGATTAATTACCATTTGAAGGATTGGGCGACGGAAATATGATTCGTAATCTTTTCCATTAACTGTGATAGAACCCTTACCTGCCTTTATCCAAACACGAGCGATGGAAGTTTTTCTTTTACCAGTAGCATAGATACGACCTTGAGCATCTTTTACAGGTTTTTCTTTCTTTTCAACAGGTTTCTTTTCTGCTGTTTTTGCAACTTTTAAACCAGCATCAGCAAGTGTTGCAGGTTTTGCAGTAGCTTCTGATTTTACAGAACGAGGTTTCTTTACAGTTTCAACCTTTACTTCTGTTTTAGCAGTAGCTTTTTTAGCAGTTGTTTTTTTTGCAGGTGCCTTTTTAGCAACTTCTTTTTCTTCTACTTTTTCTACTTTATCAACCATTATGCACCTCTTTTCTTATTTTTAGAGTTCATCTTTAATACATCGAGAACTTCTGGTTTTTGAGCAGCATGTGGATGTTCACTTCCTGCATAAACGTGAAGTTTTTTCATTTGAGCACGACCAAGAGCATTTCTTGAAATCATTCTTTCAACAGCCTTTATAATAAGACGTTCAGGATGACGACCACCAAGAATAGCACTCCAAAGTCTTTCTTTAATACCGCCAATATATGCAGTATGCCAGAAGAATTTGTTATTTTCGAGTTTATTACCAGTCACACCAACCTTTTCAGCATTGATAACGATAATATGATCACCGCAATCAATGTTTGGTGAATATGTTGGTTTATGTTTACCACGAAGATATGTTGCAATAATAGCAGCAAGACGACCAAGAACAACGTCCTTTGCATCAATAACATACCATTTTGCTTCAACTTCAGATGGTTTTGCACTATATGTTTTTTGAACCATTTTAATTTACCTTTTTGTTTGTTAAACGTGATTATATTACAATAATTTTTCCAAATGTCAAGAAAATTAAGAGTTTTTCTAGATTTTTCTTCTACGGTAATATAATACCGTATTGTTTTATAAATAAAAAATCCCCCAACCTTTTGATTGAGGGGAAAATACTATTTTACTTTTTCTAAGAATTTAAAAGTGATACCAATTTTTTCTAACTTTTTCTTTGTTTTTCGAGAAATTCTAAAACTTTCACTAGTTTTTTCTTTTTCATAAGCATTAGCAGGGATATGAATACCACATGCTTCAAACATCATTTTAGTATTGTATGATACTTTAAAATCTTTTTTCATCTTTACCTCTTTATTAAATTTAGATTCATTTCCAAATCTGTTAGTATTATATTAACAAAAAAAGAAAATTGTCAATATTTTTCAAAAAAAATTAAAGTGCTTGTTTGAATTTATAAAAAAATACCCAACTTTGAAAAGCAAGGTATTTTATAACTATTTGAATTTTAGCATTATTTATCTTTTTCAAGAGTATATTTGATTTGTGTTAGCAAAACCAATATTCTGTTTGATTGAGCAATATAAACACTGAAAAATAATCCAAATAAGCAAACAATTGCCATTGTTAAATAAGCTTGACTTGAATCACCTTTAAACAAGAGAGGAACAAAAAGTATAATGAGCATTAACGAATATACCCATTGTTGAAATTTAATACGTTTTGTCCTTGTAAGCAACGAATCAAGCAAATGGAATTCTTCGTTATAATTGTAGCTTGCCTTTGGTGCAGATTTAACTTTTGTTTTTACTGCACGAGAAACTGATTGTGACTTTGTTTTTGTTGTTTTCTTTACCATGTAAACCTCCCATATTAAACAATAACTGCTTTATTATATCATAAAACAGATTAATAGACAATCAAAATATTGAAAAATTTACAATTCAGAAAGCCTTTGAATTTGATCTTCTGTAATAAGTTTATCAATAACTTCATCCAAAGCCTCGCCACGCATTACATAGTCCAATTTATATAATGTAAGATTTACACGATGATCCGTGACACGATTTTGAGGATAATTATAGGTTCTTATTTTATCACTTCTGTCCCCTGTTCCAACCTGTGATTTACGAAGACCAGCACGTTCCGAATCAATTTTTTCACGTTGTGCTTCATAAAGTTTTGAACGAAGCATTTTCATTGCACGCTCTTTGTTTTTAAACTGGGAGCGTTCATCCTGACATTGGACAACAGTATTTGTTGGAATATGGGTAATACGTATAGCAGAATCCGTTTTATTAACGTGCTGACCACCGGCACCACTTGCACGGTAGGTATCAATTCGCAAATCCTTATCCAAAATTTCAATATCAATTTCCTCTGCCTCTGGCATAACAGCAACCGTTGCGGCGGAGGTATGAACACGCCCCTGTGATTCAGTTTCAGGAACCCTTTGAACACGATGGGCACCAGATTCAAATTTAAGACGACCGAAAACACCCTTACCCGTAATATTCGAAATAATTTCCTTAAAACCACCAGCTTCGTTTTCATGATAACTTATAACTTCAAGTTTCCAACCTTTAAGTTCAGCATAACATTTATACATATTAAATAAGTCACCAGCAAAAATTGCAGCCTCATCACCACCGGTACCAGCACGAATTTCCAAAATCGCATTTTTATCATCAGCTTCATCCTTTGGAAGAAGAGCAATTTTTATTTGCTTTTCTATTTCAGGAAGTTTGTCTTTACACTCATAATATTCAAGCTCAGCCATTTCCTTTAACGAATCATCCTTCATCATTTCTTCGGCTTGTTTCATATTATCTTCGGTTTTAAGATAATCATCGATAAGGACAACAACTTCCTTTAAATCAGAATATTCTTTTGAAACTTTTGCCATTTCTTTTGGGTCTTCAAAAGTTCCCATAAGTTGTTGTTCAAGCTCTTTATACTTATCTTTTATTTGCAATAATTTTTCATCAAAATTCATAATATTAACCCTTATAAATTAAACCTTTTCTTTTATTATTTCCAAAGCATCATTTATAGATACAGTTTGTTGTTCACCAGTAATCATATTTTTTACAGAAACGGTATTATTTGCAACTTCATCTTCGCCAATAATTACAACATATTTTGCACCAACTTTGTTTGCGTATTCCATCAATTTTTTAAACTTTTTATTTTCATAAATAATAGATGTTTTATAAATAGTTTCGTTCAAAATTTTATTTTTTATTTCAAAAGCACGAAAATAGCAATTTTCACCTTGAGGAAGAACTAAAACATCAATCATACTTTTGCTAATGTTATTTTCTGATATAGCACCACTTTCAATCAAAGGAATAAACAACCTTGAAAGACCAATCGAACCACCTACTCCACAAATTTTCTTATCAGTGTAGTTGTCGCAAAGATTTTCATAACGACCACCACTTGAAACAGAACCAAACTCTGGATAATTTTCAAGGAAAGTTTCAAAAACCGTACCAGTATAATAATCAAGTCCACGAACAATGGATAAATCAATAACAAATCTATCTTTTGAAATTGTTTCAAGCGACTTCATTACAACCTCAAGTTCACGAATCCCCTGTTTCATTTTTTCATTATCATTTATAAAAGCAAAATCAGAATGATATTTTTCAGGAATCGAAACACCAACATTCGGAATAAATTCAAGTTCAAACAACTCTTTTATAAGTTTTTCAACATTAGGATTTTTAACCCTTTCTGAAAGTTCAGTATCAAAAACTTCGGCTGTAATTTTAGCCTTTTTATCAATAATGTTCATTATTGATGCCTTTTGTTCACCAGAAATAGAAAATTCTTCAAAAAAACCATCCCAAATTTTTCGATTTGAAATTTTCATTTTAAAGTTGCCAAGGGAACACAAATTACTTAGATTTTCAATGGTTTTTGCCAAAGTTGAAATTATATCAACATCATACATCACAGAAAGACTATCTTCTGAAACAATATCAATATCCGCCTGATAAAATTCACGATAACGTCCCTTTTGTGCACGTTCACCACGGTAAACTTTTGCAATATGATAACGTTTAAACGGAAATACCAAATCATTATAGTGTTCGGAAACATACCTTGCAAACGGAACGGTTAAATCAAAACGAAGAGATAAATCATTATCACCTTTTGTAAACCTGTAAACTTGTTTTTCAGTATCACCACCAGCCTTTGCAAAAAGAACTTCTGACTTTTCAATCACAGGGGTGTCAATTGCAACATAACCCGCCTTAGCATATGAAAGTTCAACCCTGCTCTTTATACAATCAAAAATAAATTGTTGTTCAGGTAAAAGTTCAACAAATCCGGATAAAACTTTTGTATTTATTTGTTTTTTTGACATTATTCTACAATCCTATTTCTTACATAAGCAGTACCATTTTTAAGTTTTTCAACATCCATTTCAATGTTATGTCTAGACACTTCTTTTTTTGAAAGTGGAGCTATCAAAGTACCATCAGCATAAATATTTACACCCTGTGCATTTCCAATAGTTAAATAATAAGAATCACCTTGCGGAATATAAAATACATCTCCTTCTTCCAAAATTGTTTCAAATATCGTAATACCACTTCCTATATCACCAAGTTCAGTATCATATTTATAAAGTCCGTCTTTTTTAAGTTTTACCCAAACTTTTTTAGTAGCTTTTATATAAATATTGGAATTTTCCTTATTTTCAACACCATATTCCTTTGGAATATACTCTTCTTCAACAACCTTTTGTTCAACAGTTTCTGGTACAACAGGTTTAAGCTCATCCTTTTTAATATCAACAGAATCTATCTTTGTTTCAAAAAATTCAGGTGTTGAAATTTTCAAATCTTGTTTAGGCTCGTTCGTTAATTTTACAACATCATCACCGACATCAAGATTATCAGATGAAATATTATCCTGTTTTATTGAAATTTCTAAATCTTCGGTAATTTGATTATCATTTTCCACAACATTTTCAGCATCCTTTGAGCCAGTCACAGATACAAATATTATACCAAAAAGAACAATAATACTTGCGATAATAATATGGTTACTGTTAATTGTTGGATCCTTTATAAGAACATTTTCATCTTCTGCTAAATCATTATTATTTGATTGAGAAAATCCGCCAGTTTCCTGTTTATATTGAATAACAATAGCATTAACATCAAGGGAAAGATAGGATGCATACGATTTTATAAAACCAATAACATAAGCACTTCCTGGTAATTTATTAAAATTATTTTCCTCTAAAGCAGATAAATACTGAGCTTTGATTCTTAAATAATCAGAAATTTCATCAATTGTTTTACCAGTTTCTAAACGTTTATTTTTAAGGATATCGCCAATAGTTTCCTTTTTTGAAGGAAGCACAATTGTATCTTTTTCTTGTTCTAATTTTTCCTTTAATTCTTTTTCATTGTATCCCATAAAAACCCCCATTTTTCTTATAAATTATCCTATCAAAAAATAAGAGTACTATTATTTTTTTCAGGAATCAATATTTTTGTAATATTTTAGTGATTTTTATTTGAATAATTTCTCAATAAATTCATAAACTTCATTGATATTTTCAGAATTATTTACAAAATTTCTAAATTCTGCGGAATTTCTTAAACCTTTTGAATACCATGCAATATGTTTTCTTGCATTAAACATACCAGTTTTTTCGCCATAATAATCAATCATAGCTGAAATATGCTTTAAAAGTATGTCTTTTTTCTCCGAAACTGTTGGTTCAGGCAATTTTTCACCAGTTTTTAGAAAATATACTATATGATATAAAAACCACGGAGCACCATAAATACCCCTGCCAACCATAACACCATCGACACCTGTATATTCCAACATATTTTTTGCATCTTCCACTGTAAAGATATCACCATTTCCCACAACTGGAATGGATACACTTGATTTTACATCTTTTATTATATTCAAATCGGCATGCCCAGAATAAAGTTGACTTCGAGTTCGACCATGAATTGCGACCATCGAAGCACCAGAATCCTCAATCATTTTTGCGAAATCAGGAGCATTTTTATGGTTGAAATCCCAACCTGCCCTTATTTTCACACTGACCGGTATTTTTACAGAATCGACAACTTTCCTAATTATTTTTGAAGCTAAATCAGGATTCCTTAACAAATCAGAACCACAACCATTTTTTACAATTTTATTTACTGGGCATCCCATATTAATATCAATTATATCTGCACCTAATTCTTCGTTAATTTTTGCACTCTCACCCATAATTTCAGGATCATTTCCAAAGATTTGAACAGAAGTTAAAGTATCAGAAGAATATCTTTCATAAAGACGTTTAATTTTATCATTACCCTTTTTTCTGTTCAAAAGATACACCTGTGAAGCAGATGGCACCATTTCAGAAACAGTAAGTGAAGTAGAATATTCTTTTCCACCAAAACTTGAAACCAAATTTCGGAACGGCAAATCCGTAATCCCAGCCTGTGGAGCAAGGATAACCGGATTTTTAATTTCTATATTTTTTAACTTTATAGGTTTTAACAAATTAACCTCTTGTCCTAAAGTAAATTTTATGATATGCTATATAATAGAGTATTAAACAAGTAAAAACAAATAAAAAATGCAAACTGACAACTTTCTTAAATTTTTATCAAT
>JAILLX010000004.1 GCA_024692925.1 bacterium | reverse complement strand
TTACCATTTATTGCTTTACTTGTTATATTTCTAAATGTTTCTATGATAATTTCTGATTTTGAAGAAATATTATACGGATGCAATTCAGCATATTTTCGTATGCTCTTTGCAGCTGAAGAACTTTTTACATCAGGATTTTCTGAAGTCTTGTTTGCTATAGCATAGGATGTTTTATATGTCATATAATTTTCGAGTACATCCATAATAAAACCTTCTTCTATTGCTTGTCTCATTGAATAGATATGAAATGCATGATATTTGCCTTCGCTATCAGGTATACCAAAAATTTCTAAAGTTTTAGGTTTTGGTGTAGCAGTAAATGCAAAATATGATAAGTTTTTATGCTTACCATGCTTTAACATTTCATTTATCAAAGGATCGTTAGCATCAATTTCATTTTCAGCTTTTTCTTCTAATTCAGCATATTGTCTTAATGCCTCCGTATTATCAGCTAATCCTTTTTTCAACTTTGCAGCAGCACTTCCTGTTTGACTGGAGTGAGCTTCATCACATATTATAGCGAAATTTTTTCCATTTACGTCTTTTATTCCCTCATAAATAACAGGAAACTTTTGTAATGTTGTAACAATTATTCTCACACCATTATTGATAGCAGTCTTTAAATCTTGAGAATTTTTATCTTTATCGATGGTTTCAATAAATCCTTTTTTATGATCCATTCCTGCAACAGTGTTTTGTAATTGAGCATCCAGTACTCTCCTATCAGTTACAATAATTACACTTTTAAATAGTGGTTCATTATTTTCTTTAAATATTGTAGCTAATCTGTAAGCTATCCAAGAAATAGAATTAGATTTGCCAGAACCAGCACTATGTTGAATTAAATAATTATGACCTGAGCCATATTGTTTCACATCTTTTACTAATTTTCTTACAACATCTAATTGGTGATATCTTGGAAAAATTAATGTTTTCCTTATTTCTTTTGATCCATCTTTATTCTTTTGTTCAACAACTTCTAAATTAATAAACTTTTGCAAAATATCCATCATTGATTCTCGTTGAAATACTTCTTCCCAAATATAATGAGTTTTATATCCTTCATTATTTATAGGATTTCCTGCACCACTATCTACACCAGCTCCATTTGATCCCTGATTAAATGGTAAAAAGAATGTTTTTTCTTTATTTAACTTAGTAGCCATACTTGCTTGTTCAGTATCTATACAGAAAAATGCTAGAATACGACTATTAAATCTAAAACATAATTCTTTAGGATCACGATCAAAACACCATTGATGTTCAGCATTTTGTATTGTTTGACCTGTTAATTGATTTTTTAATTCAAATGCAAACAAAGGAATACCATTTAAAACAAGAACCATATCAACAGATTTATGATTATCATTTGAATAGAACCATTGTCTATAACAATGCCAAATATTTTGTTTATATCTATTAATATCATCTTCGTTAAGAGTTGATTCTGGCATATAATAACAAACTTTGAAATCTATACCATATGCCTTAAAACCTTTTTTTACAACTTTAAGTATACCATCTTTTTCAACTTCATCATTAAATTTCTGAATAAATTTATTCTCTGTATTGTTTGGGTAGTTAAATTCAAACTTTTTCCATGCTTTTGGTTGTGTAGTTTTTATAAAATTTATAAATGTATTTTTATACAAACCTATTTCAGGAGAATAGATATCATCACCTTTTCCGTAACCACCTTTTTCTGAAATAAGAAATGCTTCAATATCAGATTCAAATCTTTTTTCTCTTGTATCATTAATAGCCATTATATTTCTCCTTTTACATTAAGGTTTTTTCTTAATTCATTTGAAAATTTTTCTATCTTATCTGAATTTTCATTTGAAGTAATATTCTTGTCCTTATTTTTTTCATAAGACCTGTTTATTGCATTGATTAGTTTATAATATTTATCGTAGATTTCTTTTGGTGCATAAAGCATCATTTTAGCTTGTAAATTATTAAATTTATTTCTGTACTTGTTTAATTCCTTTTTTGAACGACAATACTTATCGCATAACATTAGTACATCAAGAATTTCTAAGTAAGTATTTTCTCTATTCTCTCTCAAATGAAATTTTTGATCTTTTGCAGATTTTCTCCATTCTATAAACCAAGTAAATCCAGCACTTAAAATTGCTCCAACAATAATACCAAATAGCTGAGATTCTAAAAAAGATTTAAGCATATCACACATTATGAGACCTCCTTTTTACCGGTTACATATTCGTAAATTAAAGATTTTTTGTAATTTACCATTTCGGATAAGAATTGTTGCTTTTTCTCAATTAAAATATCAATTTCTGCACACTTCTCGTCTAAATAATCAGCAATTTCCTTTTGCTCGTCACGTGGTGGAATTGGTATAAGAAAATTAAGGAACATTTCAGCTGGAAGTCTCCATCTGCCAAAACCACTTACGCCTTGTCCGAGTCCATAAAATATTTTATTCAAATAACATAGTTGCATCATATAGAGAAAATATCTGTCACAATTATGCGTTTCTTTTAATTTAAAAACACGATAATCAGGGCTTGTTACCCCATCATACTGTGATATATCAACCCATCCAGTCAATAAATCCATGTGGTTCATTGCAAAGTCACCTTTGCTAACAAGTTGATATTTACTATAATCACTTGCTAGTTGGCCTTCGTTTGATGTGATGTCCTTTGTCTTAATTCCAGTTTGTGTTATTGATAAAACGGTATATCCTTCTTTTCCTGCTATATCCTTTTTTATCTCAAACATATATTTAAGTTTTTTTACATTCCAATCCTCAGGAATTGCGCCAATCCATTCAATATTACTATTTTGCATTGGACGGTTTGGACGGATACCCTTGGTTACAGCTTTAGTGATGACGGATTGTTTTAGTTTTTTATATTCTTCGATAGATTGTTCTGTATTTTTGATAATATTATCTATTTCTCTACATTTTTCATCTAAAAATTTAACTATATTTTGTTGTTCAATGTAATTAGGAAAAGCAATTGGCCTTTTCAATATATCACTTGATGATAATCTTAATCTAATTTCTAAAATACCATTTGCATATTTTTTTAATTCTTTTTGAAATTCTGAGGTTTGCATAATGTAATTGATAAATTTTAAACTATTATTTTCCTTTTCCCTAAAAACATAATATACTGGACTAA
>JAILLX010000064.1 GCA_024692925.1 bacterium | reverse complement strand
GGCACGACCAAGTTCCAATACTTCACCATCATAATCATTAAATCTTTCAACTGTAAACTCAGCCTGAGAATACCATCTGCCAACCCCCTTTGCACCAACTTTTCGCATAAGGCGGTATGTACCAATAACATAATTTTCAGGATTATCCCCAGCAGTTCTATCTATTGCAATAAGGTGATCACAGTAATCATCAAATTCATCAAAATCACGTTTTTCTTTTAAAACTTGTTCTGATGGTTTTGCACCATCTTCCTCAAAGAAAATTTTATATCTTAATTTTTGAGCAGCAACTACTTCAGCCTTTGATTTAGCAAGGCGAACTTCAAAATTTTCATTCTTTATATTGTTAAGATAGTTAGTCATAAATATTCCTATTTTTTTGTATTCGTGCTTTATTCTACAAGTATAAACCAAGAAAATAAAGTAAAAAATAAAATCATTATTTTCATATGGAAATTTTACAGATTCGGTATTATACTTAATTACAAATAAATTAAGGAGATTTTATAATGAAAAAAGATGAAAATTTGCTAAATACCCGCTGGGATTTAACCCCACTTTATAAATCAATAAAAGATAAAAAAATTACATCAGACATTGCTCATGTTGAAAAACTTTGCCTTGATTTTCCTAAAAAATATAAGGGTAAATTAAACTCAAAGTTAGAGGAAGCATTAAAGGATATAATTACAATTGATGAAATTACAACAACAATGTTTGCTTATTTTTACCTTATGGGAAGTAGGGATGCTGAAAACCAAGAAATAAAAAAGCAAACTTCTATTGCTTCTGAACGTATAAGTGTGGCTTTGGCAAATCTTACATTTTTTGATATTGAACTTGGTTCATTGGATAAACAATCATATGATGAACAACTTAAAAACTCATCTCTTCTTAAACATAATAAACCATATCTTGATAAGATTCGCAAAAATGCAAAATATCAATTAAGTGAAAGTGTTGAAACAATCCTTACAAAAATTTCACCATTTTTATCTGGGGAATGGGATGATATGATGGATGAAATGGAAACAAAACTTGAATTTCATCTTGGCAGAAAAAAATACAATCTTTCTGAAATTATTAACATAAGTAATACTTCGCATAAGGCAAAACTTCGTAAAAAAGCATTGGATGAATTAAACAAAGTTTTGGAAACTTCAAATTATGCAAATCTTCGTGCCAGAGCATTAAATTTGGTAATTGGTGAAAAAAATCTTATGGATAAGGAACGTGGCTTCAAATCCATAATGGATTCCAGAAATATTTCAAATAATCTTGATTCAAAAACAGTTGATGCCCTTCATTCATCAGTTGCAAAATATGGTGCAGAGCAGGGAAAACGTTATTACAATATTTTACGAAAACTTCTTCATAAAAAGGTTTTGAATTGGGCAGACAGAAATGCACCACTTCCATTTGAAAGCAAGGCTTACTATTCATGGGATGATTGTGTAAAAACAGTGATTTCTGCATACGAAAACTTTTCGCCAACCCTTGCAAATTTGATTCGTGATTCGTTTAAAAATCATCGTGTCGATGCTCCGGTATACAAGGGAAAGACCAGTGGCGCCTATAACTATACAATGGTTGCCGAAGGTGGCAAAGTTTACACATGGACCTTTTTAAATTATATGGGAACAACCCGTGATGTTATGACTTTGGCACACGAACTTGGCCATTCGGTTCATGGTTTGCTTGCCGGTAAAAAACAGGGTACTTTACAAACCCAAGCACCTATGGCATATGCTGAAACGGCAAGTATTTTTGGTGAAATGTTGACATTTGAATATATGCTAAATCAAATAACTGATAAAAAGGAAAAACTTGCCCTTCTTTTATCAAAGGCAAACGATTGGATAAATTCGGTTAACCGTCAAATCAGCTTTTCTTTCTTTGAACAAATTATTCATGAAAAAAGAAAGCAAGGTAAACTTACCAGCAAAGATTTTAATGATGCATGGTTAAAAGTATCAAAGGATATGTATGGTCGTGAAGGAGAGATTTTTAATTATGATAATATTGAAAATCTTTGGTCATATGTTGGACACTTTATGCGTCCATTCTATGTTTATGCATATTCGTTTGGCGAACTTTTTACACAAAGTTTATTTGCAGTTAAATCAAAAAATCCTGTTAAATTTGAAAAACTTTACCTTGAAATGCTCGAAAGTGGTTCTACAAAGGATGCAGTTGGTTTGATGAAACCATTCGGACTTAACCCAACAGACCCAAAGTTTTGGAAGCAAGGTATTGATATTTCAATAAAAAAATGGCTTGATGAGGCTGAAAAGTTGATACATGAACTAAAGTTATACTAATGTTTATTATTTTAAAGTGTAAAATATTAGTAAAAAATGCTTTAAAAATAAAAATATTATAGTAAAATCAGCCATTATGGAACTGAAAGTAAAAGACATAAAGATAATAGACAAGTATATTATAAAGCAAATCTTGTTTGGTTTGTTTATTGTGTCGTCTATACTTCTTGGTATTGCCTGGCTATCTCAGGTGATAAGGTTGCTTTCATATTTGGTGAATAATAATATTGGTTTTTGGTCATTTTTAAAGATGACAAGCCTTCTTATTCCTGATTTGCTTGTTATAATATTTCCTATTGCATTGTTTGCGGTGATTCTTTTTGTATACAACAAACTGACTTCTGATAAAGAGCTTATTATTATGGAGGCAGTAGGAATGTCGGCTCGTGATTTATCAAGACCTACTATAATTTTATCAATAATAATTACATTAATTTGTTTTTTGGTGACATTATATTTTTCACCTATTTATGCAACAAAATACAGAACATTTATTTTTGATAATCAAAATGATGTATCTGCACTTCTTATCCAAGAAGGTGAATTTAATCAAATAACAGAAGGTTTAACACTTTATGTTAAAAGTTCACAAGATAATATCCTTTCGGATATATTTATTAATGATCAGCGTCAAAAAAACAGGGTAAGAACCATCCTTGCAGAGCAAGGAATTGTTTCAACAACAAATAGCAATATTTCTTTGGCTCTTGTTAATGGAAGTATTCAGGAAAAAGCAAAGGATAAATATACTTTTGGTACATTTGAAAAATATACTGCTGACCTTGGTGTTATTGCAAAAAATTCTGTACGTTCAAAACGCCCAGCAGAGTTAAGTTTATTTGAACTTTTAAAAGCAAAAGATTTGGGTTATGCGGACGAGCAAACTTATCCAAAATATTTAGTTGAATTTCATAAACGATTGATTCAACCATTGTATAACATAGTATTTGCATTGATCGCATTACTTGCTATATTTAAGTCAGCCCTTAATAAACGTAGCAACAGCAAAAATATGATTTTTGCGATATCCGGAATGGTTGGGTACCAAATGCTTTATATTTCTCTTTTTGATTTGATTCGTGTCCATCCAAATTTATATCCAATAGTTTATGTAGTGACACTATTTTCAATTATTGTGATGTTAAGATTTTTATATTCCGATAAACCATTAATTATAAAAAGATTGAGGAAAAAAAGTGTCTAAAATTTTTAAATATTTTGTTATGTCATTTTTTATCTTTCAATCAAGTATAGCAGAAGCATCAGAGAAAGCTGATACATTATTTGAAACTGATGAAATTATCTATGATAAAAATACTGGAAAATTTACAACTGTCGGTGATGTAAATTTTCCAGTATTTTTATCATAGATAATTTCATCAGTTTCAAATAATGTATCAGCTTTCTCTGATGCTTCTGCTATACTTGATTGAAAGATAAAAAA
>JAILLX010000105.1 GCA_024692925.1 bacterium | reverse complement strand
TGTTAGTATAAATGAACAATCTGGTTTTGATAAAATTATTTCAAAAATTACCTCATATATGTATAAATTTAATGATACTATATATATAAGCGTTAATAATCAGAGTTTAGTTGGAAAATTTGTTGGAATTGACAAATCTGGAGCTTTGATTTTGGATATAAATAGTGAAAAAAGAGTAATTTTTTCCGGAGAAATGACAAAAGAAAATTTTATCTAAAAAAAATTTTTATTTTTTTATAAATCCCTTATTGCAACGACCTTAAAAATATGATATTATAATAAAGTCGAAATGAGGGAACAGATGGCAGGAGAGAGAATAAATCTTATAAAATTTGTGAGTATAGTCTGTTTAGGGCTAAGCTCCTGCCGTTCATCTCGCATTGATAACAGAATTTCCTTTAAAAAATCAGAAAAGAAAATGAAACTTACTGAACTTAAGTTTTCAGATCTTCCTGGTTGGAATATTGATGATCCAAGTAAAGCATTGGAAGCATTTCAGAAATCTTGTGTAAAAATTATGAATGAAGGTGATTTTGTTGCTTCGTCACAAATTGTTGTATCTGCAAGTTTTATGAAGGAGGCTTGTTCTGCGATTCCTGAAACTCCTATAACAAAGGAACTTGCTAAGACTTATTTTGAGTATTGGTTTGCTCCATATAAGGTGCAAACAATGGATAATTCATCAACTGGAACAATAACAGGGTACTATGAAACTGAACTTGAGGGTGATATAAAACCTTCTTGTACTTATTTGAATCCAATTTATGGAAAACCATCGGATCTTCCTTTGAATGGAGGAAAGTATTTATCTCGCCGAGAAATAGAAAATGGGAAACTTAGAAATAAGGCTCCGGTTCTTTTTTGGGCGAAAAATCAATCTGATGTGATACTTCTTCATATTCAAGGTTCTGGTGTTGTAAGGACACCGGATGGAAAACATTATCGTGTTGGATATGCTGGAAATAATGGGTATTCATTTAAGGGAATAGGGTCTATATTGATGAGTCATAATATAAAACCAGAAGGTGGGTATTCTATGACTTCGGTTAAGGCTTGGTTGGATGCTCATCCTAAACAGACAAAAAATCTTATACTTGAAAATGACAGATATATTTTCTTCCGTGATATAGAGGGTGAAGGTCCAATTGGTGCGATGGGGGTTCCTTTGACACCGGAAAGGAGTATCGCTGTTGATCCAGAATTTATTCCGCTTGGGCTTCCTTTGTTTTTGGAAACAAAAGATGCTGATGGTTTGAAAATTGAAAAAACTGTTGTTGCTCAGGATATTGGTGCTGCAATAAAGGGTGCTATTAGGGCTGATCTTTTTTGGGGTAAAGGCAAAAGGGCATTTTCAAAAGCAGGTCGCCAACATGCACAAGGTTCATATTATATCCTTCTTCCAAAAGAAGGAAAGAATTTTGCTGTGAAAAAATAAAATCTTTTTTTTGGAAAAAAGCTCTTAGGAATATTGGTTTATTGATATTTCCTTTGTTTTTTTATATATTGAATTTGTGTTCGTAAATAAAAAGTAATGGAGGGTAGAATGAAGAAGATGACTAAATATAAATTAAGTTTTTTGTTGGTGGTTGCTACTTGTTTTGCTGGAAGTCAGGTTGCTGTTTCGAAAAAATACAAGGGTGGTTTTAAAGAAATAAAAGAACCTGAGATGGAATCTTTTGAAATAGTTTCAGTTGAGAAGGCAAAAAATTCAAAAGATGATACTTATGTTGTTTTGCAAGGTTATATTGATAGGTCTTTGGGTGATGAAAAATATTTATTTCGTGATGAAACCGGTACTATTAAAATAGAAATTGAAGACAAAAAATTTCGTGGATTAACTGTATATCCAGATGATTTTGTTCAAATTTCTGGTGAAGTAGATAAAGGTTGGTTGTCAGAAACAGAAATAGAAGTTAAAAATATTTCAAAAATTCAACAGGCTAAAGATTAAAATTTCTTATATTCCTTTTCTTTTTATCCTCCGAAAGGAGGATTTTTTATATTGAATCATATAATTTTTTTACTTCTTTTATATCCTGCCACATTTGCCATTTGGGTTTGCCGACCTCGTTTGATGGATTGCGGAGGAGGTAGGCAGGGTGATATATAGGCATCATTTTTGCTCCGTTTGGCCCATCAAACCATTTTCCGTGAATCTTAGTAATACCAAGGGTATTATTTGGAATCATTGAAGCGACAGAAACGGCACCGCAAAGTAAAATGATTTTTGGTTTTAATATTTCAATTTGAGCATCAAGATATTCTCTACATGCTTGTTTTTCTTCTGGTAATGGATTTCGGTTGTGTGGTGGACGGCATTTTATCGTATTACAAATGTAGATATTTTTTTCACGAAAAAGACCAACACATTCCAAAATTTTATCGAGAAGTTGTCCGGATCTTCCAACAAAAGGAGAACCTTGTAAATCTTCTTGTTCCCCAGGGGCTTCGCCAATTAACATAATTTTAGAGTTTGGGGTTCCTCCTGAAAAAACAGTATTTGTTTTTGTTTTATGAAGAGGACATTTTTGGCATTTTTC
>JAILLX010000075.1 GCA_024692925.1 bacterium | reverse complement strand
CAACTGGAGGGACGACCTTCGCGACTTCCGCAAACTGGGCGCCCCCCGGCTGTACTTCGGTCTCAATGCCGGAGCCATGGACTCCATGGTGAACCACTCATGGGTATTTCGAAACTTCTTATTTCTATGATTGAAGGAATTAGAAGACCTGCTATTACTACATTGCTTCCAAATGTAAAGGATTATACAGTTATGCTTGACCTTGGGGCAAATGCCGAATGTGATGAACATAATATTGTTCAGTTTGCAATTATGGGAAGTATTTATTCCAAAATTATGCTAGGCAAAGAAAGACCTTTGGTTGGAATCTTAAACATTGGTTCCGAAGCAGGAAAGGGACTTGATTACCTTACAAAAGCAGAAGAAATTTTTGCTGAAAAGAAAGAACATCTTCCTTTTGATTATTATGGCTTTGTTGAAGGTGATGATATTTTAAAGGATAAGGTTGATGTTATTACAACTGATGGTTTCAGTGGGAATGTCGCTTTGAAATCTATTGAAGGTACAGCGAAGTTCATTTCTAGTAGTTTGAAATCTGTTTTTAAAAAATCAATTTTTTCTGTTTTCGGTTATTTGTTTATGAGAAATTCTTTTAAACAATTTAAGTCAAAAATGGACCCTAGAAAATATAATGGTGCTGTATTTCTTGGACTTAACGGTATTGTTGTAAAGAGTCATGGCGGTACTGATGCTTTGGGATTTTCAAACGCAGTGTTGTATGCTTCAAGGTTGCTTGTCGATGATTTTACATCTAAGGTTGCTCAGGAAATAGAAAAAATAAACTAGGAGTTTTAAAGGAAATGAGTGAAATTTTTTCAGAAATAGTAGGAACTGGTTCTTATTTACCAGAAAAAGTATTAACTAATGATGATTTATCAAAGATGGTTGATACTTCTGATGAATGGATTTTCACTCGAACTGGAATAAAAAAAAGGCATATTGCAGCGGATAATGAATGTACTTCTGATTTAGCAGTGAAGGCTATTCAAAATGCCTTGGATAATGCAAAAATGTCCGTTGATGAGGTAGATTTGCTTATTGTTGCAACAATCACACCTGATTTAGTTTTTCCTTCAACATCTTGTATAATTCAAAAAAAATTAGGGCTCAAAAATGCTGTTGCATTGGATATTTCTGCAGCATGCTCTGGTTTTGTTTATGGTCTAACTATTGCTGATTCTATGATAAAATCCGGAAACTATAAAAACGCAGTTGTTGTTGGTGCGGAAACTCTTACACGAATTATGGATTGGAATGACAGGACAACTTGTGTTTTGTTTGGTGATGGTGCTGGTGCTGCTGTATTAAGGGCAACAAATGAAAAAACTGGTATATTATCATATTCAATAAAATCAGATGGAAATTACCTTGATTGTTTAAAGGCTACTGGTGGTCCATCAGCGACAAAAACTTCTGGAAATATTTTTATGGAAGGTAAGGAAGTTTTCAAACTCGCCGTCGTAAAGATGCCTGAAATTTCCAAAGAAGTTGTTGAAAAGGCCGGTATGACAATGAATGATGTTGATTGTTTTATTCCTCATCAAGCAAACATTAGAATTATCGATGCTGCATTAAAAAATCTTGATATTCCTGAAGAAAAAGTTGTAAAAACTATTGAAAATCATGGTAATATTTCATCCGCATGTATACCACTTGCTTTGGATATTGCTAATAAAAACGGCCAACTTAAAAAGGGACAAAATGTTCTTTTGACCGCAATGGGTGCAGGATTTACTTGGGGTTCTGTGTTTCTTAAATTTTAAAAGAGAGGTTACCAATGGAAATTAAAAATATAAAAAAAATAGATTTAGCATCAGAAATTGCAAGAGGAACAGGTTTGAATTTAACCGATGCAGCTGAAATTGTTGACTTATTTTTTAATATTTTATCTGATGGTATTGCAGAAAATAAAGAAGTTAAAATTATGGGGCTTGGCACATTCACAGTTAAACACAAAAATGCACGTGTTGGAAGAAATCCTAAAACTGGGGAAGATGCTGTTATTGAAGAAAGAAATGTTATTTCTTTTAGACCTGCAAAAAATTTAAAAACTACACTTAATTAAAATAAAAAGAGGAGGGTGTAATGAGCGAGGAAAAAATTTTTTACAGTATTTCCGAGGTTTCCGAGCAAACAGACCTTCCTAAATCTGTACTTCGTTTTTGGGAAACAGAATTTTCAGAAATAAATCCAGACAGAAGACAGGGGCGTCGTTATTTTCGCCAATCAGATATTGATTTAATTCTTAAAATAAAAGATTTGCTTTATAAAAAGGGGTTTACGATAAAGGGTGCAAAGAAATTTTTGCATGATGACAAGAAAAATTCTGTTGCATCAGGCAAGATATACTCTGATTTTGAGATGAATGAAAAAAAACAATCTTTGGAACCTGTACAAGAATCAAAAATTTTAAAACGTTTTAATTTTTCCGCTCCGTTATCGGATACTGATGATAATAAGGCTGAACTTTCTGAAATGCTTCAACGTCTTGAAGATATACAAAAGATTTTAGAAGAATAATCGTCTTTGATATTTATTCACTATTACTATTTTTTGATAGGAGAGTTGTGTTTTATATATAAATTCCAGTCGCATAACCTTTATTATGTATACAAAACAAATAAATATAATTCTCTGACAAAATCATTATATTTATTTTATTAAACATTAAAGACTGTTAAGAAAATCATCTTCAAGAATTCGTTTAAAACGTTCAGATGGTGAATTGTTCGCCCTTAATAATTGGAGCGTATATTGATAATCATTTAAGAAAAGTAAATTTTTCGAATCATTTATAAGAAGAATATCGGATCTTCCATCTGCATACTCTGCAAATAAATTCAAAGCTAATTCATCGATTTCATGAATTGTAGTTTCCACTGGTTTCTTTTTACTTAAATTTTTTCTCATAATATATCTCCCAGTTTTACACACTTTTATTATATAAAACTATAAAAGATTTGTCAAATTATTATTTTATAGAAAATATTTTATGTAAATTCAAATAATTAGCTAAAAATTTAAGCAAAAAAAAATCACTCAATTTTGAGTGTTTCTTTTTAGTTTTTTGGTGACCCTAAGGAGATTCGAACTCCTGTTGAGAGATTGAAAGCCTCTAGTCCTAGGCCTCTAGACGATAGGGTCATCGGCAAAACATAGATAGAATTATACAATATATTTTCCTAAATGCAAGAACTTTTTTATATTTTTTACAATTCTTTTATTTTAATATCACTTAATAATTTTTTCATAAGTTTTTTATCTTTTGCTAAAATGCAAAAATTATTTAATCTAGATTTCCATTCCTCATATTTATTATTTCGACAATCATTTGCATCATTTAAAATTTTAAATCTTGTTTCATCTTCGGACCAATGATTAACTTTTGCCAACATTTCAAATTGTTTATTTTCGATAATAGTTTCATCTAAAAATTTACTTAATTCATCAAAAGTAAATGTATACATTGGAAAAGCTCCATCTTGTAAAGTTGTTCCTGATGAAAGAAAAGACTTCAACAATAACTTGAACTTTGGATGGGTAAATTCCGCATTCATTTTCATTTTAATATAGTGGAAATAATCATGGTAATATCGTTCACAATTTATTTTCGTTGCAAGATATTTTATTTGATTAAAAAACATTTCATTCATATCTTTGCTTGTTATATTTTTATTATAAATTAAAGCTTCCTTTGTATAGGCATCAGCTTCACATATCATACAAATATAAAAATCTTGGACTGTATTTTTAGGATCTCGCTTTGCCCTCTCCCGCGTTGAATAATCAAATTGTTCCAAAGTTATATCCTGAAGATAATGAGTATATTCATGAACAAGATATTGAAAAAATTGTTTTTCATTTTTAAAATCTTCTCTGTTTATAAAAATAAGTCCGTCCGAGTAAAAACCAGCAAATTCCTCCATTCCATCCGCTACTTCAAGCAAGACTTTTTCTTTTCTATTCATCAATGCTTCGGTGTATTTGGATGTATGACGGTATTTTTCTATAATCTTAGTAATTTTATCAAAATCACTTTTACCAACAACGATAAAAGGATGATTACTCCTGAATGTAGAAACCATAAATTTATTTGAATTTTCTTCTAAAACTTTTTTCATAATAGAGAAATTATAGACATATATTTTGAACTGTCAATAATATTTTATCTATATAATATTGATTTTTACCTTAGTTTGAAGTATAATTTTTTCATTGTTTTAATAAGTAAATAGTAAAGGAGAAAATAAAAATGGCAATGGTATCATTAAGACAATTACTCGACCATGCAAGCGAATACGGTTATGGTATTCCTGCATTTAATATTAACAATATGGAACAATTACTTTCCGTTTTGGCTGCGGCAAATAAATGTAATGCTCCGGTTATCATTCAGGCATCAAAGGGTGCAAGAGCCTATGCAAATGATAAGGTATTAAGTCATCTTATGAAGGCTGCGGTTGAAATGTACCCTAACCTTCCAATTTGTTTACATCAAGATCACGGTCCATCCGTTTCTGTTTGTGCATCTGCTATTGCAAATGGTTTTACATCTGTGATGATGGATGGTTCACTTACACCTGATGGTCAAGCATCATCATTTGAATATAATGTTGGTATAACAAAGAAGGTTGCTGAAATTGCTCATCCTCTTGGTGTTTCAATCGAAGGTGAAATTGGATGTATTGGTTCACTTGAAACTGGTAAAGGGGAAAAGGAAGATGGCTTTGGAACAGATTCAAAACTTTCACGTGATAAACTTGTGACTGATCCAACCGAAGCTGCAAAATTTGTTCGTGAAACAAAGGTTGATGCGTTGGCTGTTGCAATTGGTACATCGCACGGTGCATATAAGTTTACAAGAAAACCTGATGGTGAAATTCTTTCTATTGAAACAGTAAAACTTATTCACGAAAAACTTCCAAACACTGCTCTTGTTATGCACGGTTCTTCAAGTGTTCCACAGGAACTTTTGAAAGAAATTAACGAATTCGGTGGTCAAATTCCTGAAACCTATGGTGTTCCATTGGAAGAAATTCAACAAGGAATCAAATACGGTGTTCGCAAGGTTAATGTTGATACAGATTTAAGACTTGCTTCTACTGCTGGAATCAGAAGATTCTATGCTGAACATCCAGCTGAATTCGACCCAAGAAAGTTTATGAAACCAGCAATGGAAAAGATGCAACATGAATGTGAAGTAAGATACGAAGCATTCGGTGCAGCTGGTCACGCAAGCCAAATCAAACCTATCACACTTCTTGATATGGCAAAAAGATACGAAAGTGGCGAACTTGACCCAGTTATAAAACTTTAATAAAAGTCTTTTCAAAATGAAATCTCCCTACTCTGTTGTTGGGAGATTTTTTTGTTGCTAACCAAAGAAAATTATCCTAGACTATCGACAATAATTTGACACAGGAGTTTTAGAATGAAAAATTTGATAAATATATTCAAAAGATCTATCGGGAGTAAAACCCTTGTAAAATACTGGAAAAATTTATCTCCATCAACAAAAAATCTTTTAATTTTATCGTTTTACATTTTTATTCCAATAGTTCTTCGTTATTTGTCTTTACATTTCAATGGTGTGTTTGAATATGAAAAGAAAGGCAGATGGAAGATAAATATACTATGTGCTGTAATTGAAACTTTTGCTTTGATGTTCCCTGTGTTTGTGTTTCCAAAATTATCAAAATTATTTACTATATTTATATCAATATTTATCTATATTCCCTATTATATAGATTTATGCCATATCATATTATTTAAGCAAGCTATAACAAAGGGTGCTTTGATGGCGATTTTTGATACTAATGTATCAGAAGCAACCGGATTTATAAAACAATTTGCAACTTTTGGAACAGTTTCTATTTTATTGCTATTTATATTTTTAACCATAATTACAATAAAAAATATAAAACCTATAGAAAGGAATAAACCTTTTTTCATTTTTGAAAAATTTTCATTTATAATGATGTTGTATGCAGTTTGTTATCTAAACATATTTGCAAAAGATTGGAACAGACATAGAATTGCAAGCGTATCTATGATATATCAATACAGAGATTTTCGATTTGAATTGGTTTCAAATAATATAATGAAAAAACGTGCTAATATAAAACCTTTTGCTAATATTACAGATAAATTTAAAAATAAAAAGACAACATTTGTTATTATTGTTGGAGAGTCCGCAGGAAGGATGCACTTTAATCTTTATGGTTATGAAAGAAATACAAATCCTTTGCTTTCAAAAAGAAAAGATATTTATGCATTTTCTAACGTAGAAACTCCGCACGCACAGACTTTGTTATCTTTGCAAAAAGTTTTAAGTTTTGCCAATGAAAAAAATATGGATTTAATGTTTTCAAAGGGGTCAATTATAAATTATTTTAAGGATGCCGGATTTAAAACATTTTGGATTTCAAACCAAGAATCGGGTGGAAGACATTCTTCTTATCAAGCTATTATTGCAAAAGAAAGTGATTTTCATATTTTCAATAATGAAATTATGAAAGAAAAGGGAAAAAGTACATTGTATGATATGGATCTTTTTGACTATTTTCAAAATGCTTTAAATGACAAGGCAGATAAAAAAGTTATATTTTTACACCTTCGTGGTTCACATGCAACCTATGCAAACAATTATCCTAAAGAATTTTCAATATTTGGGAAAGGTGAAACGTATAAACAAGACAGAATAAACGCTTATGATAATTCAATTATTTACAACGATTTTGTGATTAATAGTTTTATTGATGAATTGAAAAAGCAAAATCAGATAAGTTATCTTTTGTATTTTTCTGATCATGGAGAAGATGCTGGTGATACAGAAAATAGCTGTTTCTGTCACCATGATGGTATAAGGACTAAACCAATGCTTAGAATTCCACTTGTACTTTGGCTTTCACCAGAATATAAGAAAAATTGCGAGTTGAATATATCGACTGAGGATTTGGAAAAACCTTATAATACCGAAAATTTGATACATACAATAATTAAATTATCGGGACTTTCGAATCCTGATTTCGAAGCGGATAAATCTTTGTTGTAAATAATTCTTTATTTTTAAAAACAAAGGTTGTATGATACCATTTGTGTTTGGAAAGGTGGCAGAGTGGTTGAATGCGGCGGCCTCGAAAACCGTTATGGGGGCAACTCCATCGGGGGTTCAAATCCCTTCCTTTCCGCCATTTTTTTTAGTATAAGGAGGTAAAAATGGTAAAAATTGCAATAACAATTAATGAAACTTACGAACATGAAGGACATGATATTGGAATATTAACTTCCATAGGAGATAATTGGGAAGAATATCATGGTGATGGAAAAAATAAGCCTAAAGGATATGATGATAGTCCTATGTGTAGAACATGGATATGTGAAGTTGATAAAAATGAAATAAAAACAAACATATCTTTTTGTTTTTGTAATTTATATATGAAAAGAGCTATATTTTATAATGAAAAACTAATAAATAAGGAAGAAACTTTAAGAGATCTTCGTAAATATAATGAATCAAAAGAAGATAAGTTAGATAATCCAGAATCAATAACTGTAGATTATTGGATAAATGTATCCAGCAAATAAATACCAGCAATATAGTAAAAAATACCCGCCAAATGACGGGGATTTTTTATTTCGCAAAAACTTCGTTAAGTTGTCGGTTAACCTTGTAAAATGTGGCACATTTTGGAATATCTTTTAGCCTTCTTGCACCAATATAGGTCATAGCACTTCGTATTCCACCATAAATTTCCTCTACCTTTACAGCCACAGGGCCGGTGTATGGAATTTCGACAACCCTGCCCTCTGATGCACGATAGGAATTCATTTTTCCCCAATGTTTGTTTTGAGCATACTGGGAACTCATACCATAGAAAAGTTTTAATTCTTTATCATCACGCTTTATTACTTCGCCGGCAGCCTCCTTTGACCCTGCAAGCATTCCACCAAGCATAATAAAATCAGCACCACCAGCATATGCCTTTACAATATCACCTGGGCAAGTGCAACCGCCATCAGCACAAATCATACCGTTCATACCATGTGCAGCATCGGCACATTCCATAACAGCAGAAAGTTGTGGACGGCCAACACCTGTAATCTTTCGTGTAATGCACGCACTTCCTGGACCAATACCAACCTTTACCAAATCAGCACCGTTTAAAATAAGTTCTTGTGTCATATCACTTGTCACAACATTACCCGCCATAATAAGGATATTATTATCGTATTTTTCACGGAGTTTTTTTACAAACTTTGCAAGGTTTGGAATATATCCATTTGCAATATCAACGCAAACCTTATCAATCAAGCCAGTATCCAAAATTTTGCAGGTTTTTTCGAATTCATCATCCTTGATTCCTGTTGAAATAAAAATCAGTTCATTATTTTTGTTTGATTTTAAAAATGAAATTATTTCATCAGCAGTATAATGTTTTTGAAGGCAAGTAATACCGTTTAATTCACTCATTGCTTTTGCCATTTCAAAAGTTCCAGTTGTAGCCATATTTGCCACAGTAATTCCCGTTGATAACAAAGTATTTTTATAATACTTAAATTTATAAGTTCTTATAATATCAGCTTCTTTTCTGGAATTTAATGTAGTTCTTTTTGGTTGGATTAAAACATCATTATAATCAAGTTGAATATTGTCAATAATTGTTGTCATAAAAACTCCTTTCACATTACTTTAAAAGCCTAACAAACCCCACAGAAAAACTCAAGATTTTAATTAAAATATTTTAATTGACTATGATGACAAAATTTTATATAATTGACGGAAATAACTGAATAAAAGGATTAATATGAAATATTCTGATAAACAACAGATTGAAGAAGAAGCTTCTATTATCAGGGAAGAAATGAAATCTATGACAACAGAAGAAATTTCAAAGGAAGTAGAAAAGCTTCGTTCAAGTGCGGTTAATAATCAAAGAGTTGTTTTGTTTTCTATGGAACTTCAGAAAAGAATCCTTTGGGAAAGAAAATTTAAAAATTCACAAGGCTCGTTTAGGTAATATATAAAATGAATAGAGTAAATCAAAAAAAGTTTGGAGATGAAGCTCCGGCTATACGACGAGAAATAAAATCTATGACTACTGCTGAAATATCAAAAGAAGTAGAACGTCTTCGTCGCATTGATCCAAATTCTCAGATGACGATATTGTTTGCCATGGAATTGAAAGTAAGGCAAATGATTGAACAGATGGAAAAAGAAGGTAAAATCCACTAAACTTTTCGGTTATCCATTTATTGAACAAGTATTTTTATACCCACCAAAAATTCCCAAAAATCTTGGTTGGTGGCAGATTGTTTCAACCTCCCTTCCCTTATCATCATAAATATGTTCAATGGAAAGGTTTGTGCAAGCAGAAGTGCAAAGAATAAGCGATAGTAATAATATTTTTTTCATTTTATTCCTCTTTTTAACCAAAATCATTTTAGCATAAAGAAGAAATAAGAGCAAGAAAAATTCCCAACCTTTTATTGGTTGAGGTAAAATTCAAGCAAGCGTTTGAATTTTTGTAAAATGCAAGAAAAAACCTCCCGTTAGGGAGGCTTTTTGATTTAAAATCCAATTTATTAGAATGGAATTTCGTCATCGATATCGCCAGATGGTGCGGAATTATCCCAACCAGCATCAGGTGAAGCACCAGCATCATCAGAACCAGAAAATTCACCAGATGTTTTATCAAGCATAATCATATATGCGTTGAAACCTGATAATACAATTTCTGTTGAATATCTGTCAGCGCCAGATTGATCCTGCCATTTACGAGTGCGAAGTTGACCTTCCACATAAACTTTTGAACCCTTTTTCAAGTATTTTTCGGCAACATCAGCAAGTCCAGGAGAAAATATAACAACACGATGCCATTCTGTCCTATCCTTTCTTTCACCACTTTTATCTTTCCATGATTCAGATGTTGCAACATTGAATGTAACAATTTTGTTACCATCTTGTGAATGTCTTACTTCTGGATCTCCACCAAGATTTCCAACTAAAATAACTTTATTTATTGATCCTGCCATACTATTTCTCCTTTTAAAAATTTTTGCCCATACTATATTTCAAGTATGGGCAGTTTTAGTTATTTTTTCAAGATTGACTTTCCAGCATAAACGGCAACATCACCAAGTTCTTCCTCGATACGGATAAGTTGGTTATATTTTGCCATTCTATCACTTCTTGAAAGTGAACCAGTCTTGATTTGACCAGCATTTGTAGCAACTACGATATCAGCGATTGTTGAATCTTCTGTTTCACCAGAACGATGTGAAACAACAGCTGTGTAACCATGTTTATGAGCCATTTCAATAGCTGCTAATGATTCAGTCAATGTACCAATTTGGTTAACTTTTACCAAGATTGAGTTACCAACACCTTTTTCAATACCCATTGCAAGACGTTTTGGATTAGTTACGAACAAATCATCACCAACAAGTTGGATTTTTGAACCAAGTTTATCAGTCAAAATTTTCCAACCTTCCCAATCATCTTCTGCAACACCATCTTCGATTGAGAAAATAGGGAATCTTTTACAAAGGTCAGCATAGTAATCAACTATTTCAGCAGATGTGAATGATTTACCTTCACCCTTCATTTCATATTTACCATTTTCATAGAATTCTGATGATGCAGCATCAATTGCGATACGAACATCTTCACCTGGTTTGTAACCTGCTTTTTCAATAGCCTTTACGATAAATGAAAGAGCTTCTTCTGCAGTTTTAAGTTCAGGAGCGAAACCACCTTCATCACCAACATTTGTGTTGCAACCAGCAGCTTTTAATTCTTTTTTCAAAGCATGGAAAACTTCTGCACCCATACGAACAGCATCAGCCATTGTTTTTGCACCAATTGGAGCAATCATAAATTCCTGAATATCGATTGGGTTATCAGCATGTTTACCACCATTCAAAATGTTCATCATAGGAACAGGAAGAACATGAGCAAATGTACCGCCAATATAACGATAAAGTGGAAGTCCTGCTTCTTCTGCAGCAGCCTTTGCAACAGCAAGGGATACACCCAATATTGCGTTTGCACCAAGTTTACCTTTGTTTTCTGTACCATCAAGAGCAATCATAGCTTCATCAACGGCTGTTTGATCTTCTGCTTCCATACCAATAATTGCGTCAGCAATAACTGTATTTACATTTTCAACAGCTTTCAAAACACCCTTTCCACCGAAACGAGTTTTATCTTCATCACGAAGTTCTACGGCTTCATGAATACCTGTTGATGCACCAGATGGAACAGCGGCACGACCAAATGCACCACTTTCAAGAAGAACATCAACTTCTACTGTTGGATTACCACGTGAGTCAAGTATTTCACGTGCATGTATATCTACTATAGCTGTCATTTTACTTTCCTTTCATAATTAATAAATTTGACATGTGAAAAAATTATAATACCTTGCTTTTTATTTTGCAAGAGCGTTATAAAAATATTTATAAATTAGTCTTCACGACATTTGTTAACAAGCAATTGAATTGCGACACATCTTCTTAAATATTCATCAATATCCCTTGATTTATTTTCATATTTTAAACTTTCATAAATTCTTTTTTGTTTTTTATAAAGATCATATTTACTTTCTTTAATAGAAATAATTCTTCCATCCCTATTAGAATAATGATGTCCAACGATAAATTCCTTTGCATTTCGTTTATCTTCGAATGTATTTAATGTATTCATATTTAATCCTTCTCTGTTATTATTTTACAAAATACGTATACCATTATTGCAAAACAGAAAAGGATAAGTCAATAATAAAAATAAAAAAAATCCCCATAATTTTATGAGGATTTAATTTTCAAAATATTCTATTAATATCTTGGTGGTTGGCCAACACCATTAGAATTTGATCTGTAATACATATTTGATGCATTACCTAAACCCAATGAACCAGCAGCACTTTTATTTGAAGTATTCATTGATTGAATACCACTGTTGTGTTGTTGAACTTGAGGTTGATATGATTGTTGTTGGTTATAACCTTGATTATAATTTTGGTTATTCATCATATTTTGACCATTTGTTGCATCAACAACTGATGGAACAGAACCTTGTTCTCCTTCTGATTTTTCACCAGAGTTATTTTGACATCTTTTTGCTGGAGATGGAGCCATAGAAATAATAACTGTTGTACCACTACGGAATCCATTAGCAATAAGTTGAACTGTTGCAACACGACACTTATATCTGTAAGTTAAAACAGAATTTGAACCACGAACAGATGTTAATTCTCTCCAATTAAATTTTGGCATCTCTTCCATATAGAAATCAAATACACCAGAAACATTATATGGAGCATAGAATGTCATTTTTCCCATCCAATCAGATTCACGACCGAACATCATACTTTTATCCAAATCCATTTGAGAACCTTCTGGAACAGGAATATCTGTAAATTGAGAAAAAGTATAAGGAAGTTCCTCTGTTTTATCTTTTTTTAATCCTTGTG
>JAILLX010000076.1 GCA_024692925.1 bacterium | reverse complement strand
TTTTTTCAGAAATATATGGCTCTAATGCATTTTTTTTATATGGAAGTGGGTATTGGCTAAGTTCAAACATTTTAATCTCCTTTTTTTGAAAATCAAGCATTTTTACAAGGATTTTGTTCTTATTGAAAAAATAGAATAAATAGATAATTATATTTTTCAAAAAAAGGAGATTAAAATGTTTGAACTTAGCCAATACCCACTTCCATATAAAAAAAATGCATTAGAGCCATATATTTCTGAAAAAACTATGGCTTTTCATTATGAAAAACATATGGCGACATATATTGAAAATTTGAATAAAGCGATAAAAGGAACCTCGTTTATGAACAGTAGTCTTAAACAAATAATAATAAAATCAAGCCATTCAAAAGAAACCAGATATATTTTCAATAATTCGGCACAAGTATTTAACCATAATTTCTTTTTTAATTGTATGAAAATTGGAATTACTCAAAATCTTCCAAAAAAATTACTAAATACATTTGATTCCGTTGATGATTTTAAGACACAATTCAAAGCGGTGGCAAATACTGTTTTTGGTAGTGGATGGGTTTGGCTTGTCACAGAGGCAAGGGAATATAAAATTGTAAAAACCGTAAATGGAGATACTCCACTTGCACATAATCAAACTCCGCTTTTATGTTTGGATTTGTGGGAACATGCGTATTATTTAGATTACCAAAATAAACGTAGCGAATTTATTGATAACTTTTTAAATCACCTTATAAATTGGGAATTTGTAGAAAGTTGTCTTTGAAAAAAGCCCCGTTTGGGGCCTTAATTTTATTTTCCATAAGGTTTTAATGCAAATAAAACAACCAGAGGATCTTCGGATTCAATAGTTATAGTTAACCCCTCGTCTTCACGTTTAAATAAATAAGTGTCATTTTTTGCACTTTTTAATTCCCAACCCAACGATTTTAAAGTTTCCCTGTAAAAGCCAAGAAAATCAGATTTTGTTGCGGTTGTACTTGTAATATATTGTTCCACAATACGAAATTCTTCGGTATCAAAGGTAAGTGCTTCTTCTTCCTTAAATCCATCTTGAAGTGGAATTTCTTCGAATGCGGACATAAATCCCTCTGCCCTTACGGAAAAAGGAAAAGCAAACAATAATGCAAATGCTAAAAATATTTTTTTCATTTTTTACTCCTCTTCGCCAACCTCTTCTTCTTCATCGGTACGAGCAGTGACATTATCAGATCTTGTTCTGAATGTTTCACTGTTTATAACAGTTGCACCACCAGTTGAATCAAAGTTGTATTCGACCCCTTCTTGATAATTAAGTCCACCTTCTTCCATTAAATCCTCCATATCTTCTGTGATACGAAGCATAATATCCTTGTTTAAGAATACCTGTATACGAGTTCCAGATGGAACGGTAAATGGAATTTTTTGCTTTGCACTATCTTCGATAAGTTTTTGCATAACACTTTTGAAGTTTTGTTGAACCTCCGCCTTCATTTTATCCTTTGAAGTCATTTCAGCAACAGTTTGTGTTTGATCCCATGCATAACCGTAATCACTTCCTGTTTCTTCATCATCAGCATCAATGGTATCATCAATAGTATTATAAGTTCCATCGGAACGTTTTACACGAGTCACAATTTTTGATGTTGATGGGAAAATAGATTCCATTGCAACAGGCAATGCACTGTAAAGTAATGGCTTTATAAATAATTGTTGCATATACCCAGTATCATTTTTCCCTGGGACACCAGCACGACCCTGTGCATCAGCAGAATAATTTCCAACTTCGGCTAAATCGAACTCTGCACCATCCGGACGGATAAGTCGATTCCATACAATACTAATTTTTTGAACAGCCTGAAGCACGCTTTCCGGAGTTGTTGCAACACCAATAAGTTGTGATCCAGATGGAATTATAATAGTTCTTCCATCACCACCATAAACATTTCGTTCAACCGTTGCAGTAATATCCTGTTGTCCACCAGTTTCACCAGAAAGATAAACCGGACGATTTAAAACCGCAGGAATTGGCTTTGATTGACGAAGAACATATCTTTGATCCTTTGGCATAGAAGAAATTTGTGTTGCATCTGAAATACCATAAGGAATAAGTTTCTTTTGTTGAGCCCTGTAAATACCAAGTGTATCCTTTAATTGATACAAATCTTCATCATCACTAATTGTTGTACGACGTTCATTATAACTACCAGATTTTACCAATTCACGGTTGGCACGAACTTCTTCAAAATCAGGTTGAACTGGACCACTTACCGCCTGCATAGTTTCATCAAGGAGTGGAAGAGTTAATTCAATTCGTTTTTCTTCTGATTTCTTTTTATCAAGGACGGTACCCTTTCCAATCACACGACCGGAACCGGATTCAATTACCATACCGTCTTCCTCCATATTACCAATCACACGTGAACAATTTGGTGCGTACACATCATTATTTCCCTGTACCCAACCAATAAATGTTCCACTGAAATCATAAGCCTTGCTTGCATATTTTTTACAGTCATCAGGTTTGATTATACGTTTTGGTTTATCATCTTCCTTTGGCTCAGATTTTTGTGGAGCAAGATCTTCTGCTACTTCGTAATCGTCTTCTTCTTCCTCCTCTGGTTCTTCATCAAAAAATGAATCTTCTTCCTCTGGCTCTTCCTGTTTTTCAGGAACAGAAGATTGAAGAATTAAACCAATTTTTTTTGATATATCAGATTTTGCATCCTTTGCATTTGTTCCTTCGTCCGCAAGTTCATTATACTTTACCACAATAAAAAGATTTTTATTTTCCTTTTTTGCTGGAGTCCATGAAATATTTAAAGTACAACTTGAGTTAGAAGGTAATTTATCCCTTGCAGTACAATCCGCACTGTCAAGGTTTAAACCATCCATACTGTACGACAAAGAAATATCAGTAATTTTTATTGGATTTTGAACAACGGAAAGCAAAATCTGGCGAAAGGCTTCTTCACCAACAGGTTGATTTTCTATTTTCAATTCCTCAGGTTCAATTTCAACAACAGGATGAAGATAAGGAATATCAGTTTGTTTTTCCGTATCAACACTGGCATCTATTTCTTTTGATAAATCATTAAAATCAGATTGATTTCTGTTTGCAGTTAAAAGAGCACCTATAACAAAAATACCCAACATACCAATTGCAATAAATATAAGCAATTTATTAGTTTTTTTCGTTATAATAGATGATTTGCTTTGCTTTGTTTCAGGAAGCATTGCTGTATTTTCATCAGATACAGTTTTTGCATTATTTACATTTTTATCATTAAGCAAAGCCATCAACAACCACCTTTTTATTGAGCCCTTACAACACTACATGGAACATTTTGAAGTGAAAGTTTTTGACATATTTCATCAGCAACTTCTATCTTTCCAAATGGACCAATTCTTAATCTGTAAAGTTCGCCACCATAATATCTTTGTTGACCAATTTCATCAACACCAGATGTTTCAACAGAATAGAATGGTGTGTATTCATCAAGCCATGGAAGTTTTTCACTTAATTCAAGCCATTTTTGTTCAAGTTCAACAACTGATTTACCCTTGAAAATTTCAACACTTACATTTTGGTTGCTTTGTTTTACAAGAGGAACATAGTGGTTTGGTAGCACAGATGCATTTGTCTTACTTTTTGAAACCATTGAATTATAAATTGCTTGGTTTTCACTATCTGAATAAGAACTTAAACCTTGCATACCCATTGGATATCCAACCATTTGTTGTGGATAAGCATAGGCACCCATAGACATATCTTGATAACCTTGATATCCACCTTGCATACCATAAGCACCATATGCACCAGCACCATAATTTACAGCTTCTACACCAGAAGAGAGATAATCAACACCACCAATTGCTTCACTTCCAGTTGAGCCTGATACAGCAAGCAAGTTTTGTGGTGCAGGTGGATTTGAAAGCAAGTATGGTTTTGAACGAAGTTTTATACATACAAGACGACCACCGTTTCTTAATACTAAATCACCAATTGCTTCTACTACTAAAAGACGGCTTTGTGGACCTTCGGTTCTGAAACCAACAGGAGATTCACCACCTTCGACAAGAAGGGATACAACCGGTCTTTGATTCATATTCAATGCCTTTTCACCAAAATCAATATATGTGAATACATTATCACGCCATACACGTTCAGGTGCGATGATATAATCATCAGGATTTGGAACAAAAACATCCAAATCAAAACGGAAATCAGTTGGGTCAACATTGATACTTTTTATCCAACCAAAATCTTCACCTTCCCAATCATTATCACCAGTTTCTTTATAACTTTGACCACCCATAATGGACTTCATCGATGAAAAATTATTTCCAGAAGAAGATGAAGCAGAAGAACTTCCCTTCCTATATTTATAAGGAACAGCAATATCAATTACTGATGATGTAATTTTTTCAGTGTTAAGAGGTTCTGATTTAAGATAGAAAACATATTTATTTCCACTGTTTCCGAAAATAAATAAATTAGTATCAGCCATAGCCCTTCCATCAACAGGAGAAATCATAAACACATTTTTTTCAACAGGACGACCGTCAAAGAAATCCTTATCTCCGACATAGGCATCCTTTATTGTTTCCCATTCTGGAAAATTAATAACAGTCAACATACCATCACGAAGTTTAATTGGCATAACAGAACCAGGTTCCCATTGTATTTTTTGATAACCAGGTTTTGTTTGATTTTCACCCATATTTTGCATAGGATTATCCCAAGCACTTTGAGTTCCAAACCCAGCGGCAGTAGGCACCTCCTGTGAAAAGACAGGTTTAGTAAATAAACTTAATAATAAGATAAAAGTAGTCAGAATTTTTTTCATTTTAATATTTCCTAGTTCTCTTTCCTATAATTTACCCTTTTTTTATTTGATATTACAAGTCTTTTTTTTAATTTTTAACATATTCATAACTTGTAATTTCAAAACCCAAAGGATTTATCCACATATTTTTTGCATTTTTTACAACTGGCTTTGTCGTAAAATCGCAAGTTATTGAAATAATTTTCGTTGTAATTTCAGGATTTACACCCAAAATATTTGTCGTTTTAATGGATATTTCAGCAATCCATTTATTTGATTTTGGTTGATAATCTAATTTTTCAATATTTACAACTTTGACTTCTTTGTTTTTATTTATAAGGGCAGTTCTGTACTCCTCACTTGATATAAATTTTTCATACACAGATTTTGAAGATAAAAAGTATAAATTTCCATTTAAACCAAAAAGTTCGGACATTTTTACTCTGTCAGAATATAAACTTTCCCTTTCAACAATGTATTCTGAAATATAACTTTTTGCAATTTCATAACCAACACTGTCCTGTGAAATATCAAATGATTGATTATTAGTTTTGGTAATATAAACATTTTCGACATTTCCATTTTGACTTGATACGAAAAAAAGTTCACGTTTGGGCTCTGGTGAAATTTTTGAAAATGCGACCAAAAGCACAATATTCAAAAATATGCTTATAACCAAAAATATCCCAAAAATTCGGAATAACCACAAATATCTTTGTTCATCAATTTCTCTCAATGGAATTCTCCTATTTTTCCCTCTTACAGCTTTAAATAATAATATCTTAACTTTTAAATTGCAAGTAAATATAACACATTCAATTATAAATTAGAAACTCTTAGACAAATAAAAATTTCCAGCGGATTATAGCTCTTGACTAGATTTTTCATTTATCTTATATTTGTTGGTATGAGGAAAGGGAAAAAATGAAGAAAGAAAACATCAATTATGGTACAATAACAGAAGTAGAAGGAAGTGTCGTTGTCGCATATTTTGAAAATAAACTTCCATCAATTTATTCTAAACTTGTTTGTGAAATAAATAAAAAAACACCTAATAAAAAAGAAATAGTTATAGAAGTGGAGGACCATATTGATGCTCATCATATAAGAGGTGTCGCAATTACTTCGACTCAGGGGCTTGCTCGGGGAGATGAAGTTTTAGATACTGGAAAACCACTTACTATTCCAGTTGGGCGTGGCGTGCTTGGTCGTATGATAAATGTTATGGGTAAACCAATAGATAATGCCGGAGATTTGGAAAATATATCCGATTGGCGAAGTATTCACAATGACCCTATTCCACTTATGGAAAGAAGTGTTAAATCTGAAATTTTTCAAACAGGAATTAAGGCGATTGATTTATTAACTCCACTTGAACGTGGTGGTAAAGCTGGACTTTTTGGTGGTGCAGGATGTGGTAAAACCGTCCTTATCACCGAAATGATAAACAATATGTTTGGAAAATATGATGGTGTTTCTTTGTTCTGTGGCGTTGGAGAAAGAAGCCGTGAAGGAGAAGAACTTTACACTGAAATGAAGGATGCCGGCGTTCTTGATAAAACTACTATGATTTTCGGACAAATGAATGAACCATCCGGTGTTCGTTTTCGTGTTGCACAAGCTGCACTCACCATTGCCGAATATTTTCGTGATGATTTAAAACAAGATGTACTTCTTATGATAGATAATATTTTCCGATTTGTTCAGGCAGGTTCCGAAGTGGCTGGACTTATGGGACGAATACCATCAAGGGTGGGTTATCAATCATCACTGGGTCAAGATTTGGCTACATTACAGGAAAGAATTGCATCTACGCCATCGGCATCTATAACTTCGATTCAGGCCGTATATGTACCGGCTGATGATTTCACCGATCCATCAGCAGCAGAAACTTTTGCTCATTTATCAGCAACAGTTGTGCTTTCACGAAAAATGGCATCTCAGGGACTTTACCCCGCAGTTGATCCTTTGGCTTCGTCATCAAAAATGTTGTCAGCTGATATAGTAGGAGAACATCATTACAATGTTGCAAAACAAGTAAAAATGACTATGGCCCAATACGAAGATTTAAAAGATATTATTGCAATGCTTGGTTATGATGAACTTTCAGATGAAGATCAGGCTACTGTTGTAAAAGCAAGACAATTAGAAAGATTTTTAACTCAACCATTTGCAACAACAAAACATTTTACCGGAATGGAGGGAAAACTTGTTGATTTAGAACAAACAATATTTGGATGTGAAGAAATTTTATCCGGAAAATATTTAGATGTAAATCCAAATGCTTTTTATATGATTGGTGATATATCCGAAGCAAAAATTAGTAAAAAGGAAGAATAATATATGCTTATGAACCTTAAAATCATAACTCCGTTGGAAATCTTTTATATAAAAGATGTATCCAAAATTCGTGCCGAAGGATTAGAAGGTAATTTTGTTATTTTACCAAATCATGCTGATTATGTTTCTTCTATTACTACATCAATATTTTCTTTTGAAACGGAAAATAAAACTGAATTTTTTGCTGTTGATGGTGGAATACTTGTTAAATATGGTGAAAATGTCGAATTTTCAATAAGGCATGCGATAAAAGGAAACGACCTTAAAAGCCTTAAACAACAAATGGAAATAAGTTTTAAGGAAATGGAAGAAGAAGATAAACAAACAAGAACTGCACTTGCATCATTAGAAGGGAACATTGCAAAATTGATACAAGACCTTGGCAATAATTGAGGTAAGAATTATGGAAATAAAAAAAGGCGAAATAAAGAAAAAAGAAAATTTAAAATCTGATAAAAAGATGATCGAAACTGTTTCAAAAAAAATCAATCGACATTTTTTGGCAGTTAATAAAAAATCTTATGCATTCAGAGCAATTTACCTTTTTGGACTTGTCGGTTGGGAAATCGGCATCCCCCTTGTCGCAATGGCATATATGGGATTATGGCTTGATAAAAACTATCCGAACACTCATATTGCATGGGCATTAAATTGTATAATTATAGGATTTATTATAGGAGCATATAATTCCTATCGTTGGATAAAAAGTGAAAAATTAAGGCTTGATAAGGAGGATATGAAATAATGGCAGTCATACTTCATTATTTGATTTTAATCTTTGCAACTGCACTTTTTGCACTTGTATATTTCAAATTTTTAAGATTTAGTTTGGATAAAGTTTTATCAAAGGAAAAATCATTTAACTTTATATACTTTTCTTTCCTTGCAAGAATATTATTAAGCATATTTTTCTTTTACATACTTTTAAGGTATTATCACGATATACAGGAAATATTTATTGTAATAATAGTATTTTTGATTTGCCGATTTTTTGTTTTAAAAAATCGGCAAATCAAAAATACTATTATTACAATAAATATTTCCTGTATATCGTGATAATACCTTAAAAGTATGTAAAAGAAAAAT
>JAILLX010000005.1 GCA_024692925.1 bacterium | reverse complement strand
CAAAAAGGTTGTGTATTTAAGTCTGAAACTGATACCGAAGTGGTAGCACATCTTATATCAGAAGAATATAAAACTACTGGTAATTTAAAGGATGCGGTGAAAAGGGCTTTGCCACAATTAAAAGGTGCTTATGCTCTTTGTATTATGAGTATAAATGAACCGGATAAAATTGTTGTTGTTCGTAAAAATGCTCCGCTTATTATTGGTGTTGGTAATGGGGAAAATATTGTTGCAAGTGATATTCCAGCCATTATATCTTTGACTTCAAATATCATTTATCTTAACGATGACGAAGTTGCTGTTGTAAAAAAGGATAGTGTAGAGATAGAAAATCTTAATGGTGAGAATATCCCACTTAAAATAGTAAAAATGTCTATTGAAACCGATGCTATTTCAAAAATGGGGTATAAACACTATATGCTTAAAGAAATACACGAACAGCCAAGTATTGTAAGAAACCTTTTGAATGGGCGAATTGTTGATATAAATAAACAAATTGAACTTCCTGAGGTAAAAATTTCAAAAGATGTATTGCAAAAACTTTCAAAGGTGCAAATTATTGCGTGTGGTACTTCGTTGCATGCGGGACAAATTGGTAAATATTTGATTGAAGATTTTGCAGGAATTTCTTGTGAAGTAGAAGCGGCTAGTGAATATATTTATCGTAAAAATACTACTGATAAAAATAGTCTTGTTATTGCAATTTCCCAAAGTGGAGAAACTGCGGATACTATTACTGCAGTGAAACAAGCAAAGGAAAAAGGTGCATATATTTTGGTTATTACAAACAGACCTGATTCCAATATTACAAGATATGCAGATAGTGTTTTGAATGTAAATGCTGGTATTGAAGTTAGTGTTGCTGCAACAAAATCGTATACAGCTCAACTTTTGACACTTTATTTGTTGGCAATTTATTTTGCAGAAGTAAAAGGTGAAAGTTTGGATAGACTTTCTGTTGTGAAGGAAGAACTTCTTTCTATTCCAACAAAAATGGAAGAAATTTTGGCAAATGAAAAAGATGTGGAAAAAAAGGCAGAATTTCTTTCTGGGTTTAAAAATTTTGTTTATATAGGTAGAGGGGTAAATCTTCCAACTGCGATGGAGGGGGCTTTGAAACTTAAAGAAATAAGTTATATAAATGCTAATGCTTATCCCGCTGGGGAATTGAAACATGGTCCAATCGCATTGTTGGATGAAAATATTCCTGTTGTTTCTGTTTTAATTCCTGGATATATTTCTTTTGATAAGACTATTTCAAATTGCGAGGAAGCAAAAGCAAGAAATGCAAAACTTATTACTGTGACTTCCTCTGGTGATGAAAAGTTGAATAAACTTTTTGATGTGATTATAAAAATACCAGAAGTTTCAGATGTGTTATCTCCTCTTTTGACGGTGATACCATTCCAACTTTTGGCTTATCATATCAGTAATTTTTTGGGTAAAGATGTTGATCAACCAAGAAATTTAGCAAAATCTGTGACTGTTGAATAAAAGAAAGGATATACTATGTCGAATAATTACAAAGCAGGAGATAAAGATACAAGACCATGGGGTACATGGGAAGTTTTGGCTGTTGGTTCAAATTATTGTGTGAAAAGAATTACTGTGAATTCAGGTGGAATACTTTCGCTTCAATCACATAATTTTCGTGAAGAAAATTGGCTTATTGCAAGTGGCGAAGCTGTGGTCACATTGAATGATGACAAATTCGTTCGCCGTGTTGGGGAAGGTGTTTTTATTCCAGTTAAGGCAAAACATAGAATTCAAAATGATTCTGATAAACCTTTGGTATTTATTGAACTTCAGACAGGTGAAAAACTTGATGAAACCGATATAATCAGATACGAAGATAAATACGGTAGATAATTTTAAAATTATTTTGCATGTGGATGGGCTGAATTATAAGTTTTTATGATTTGGCCCATATCTACTTTTGTATAAAGTTGCGTTGTTGAAAGGGATGAATGCCCCAGTAATTCCTGTATAGTTCTTAAATCAGCACCATTTGCAAGTAAATGGGTCGCGAAACTATGCCTTAGGCTATGTGGTGTAGTTGTTTGAGGAAGTCCCAAATAATCTCGAGCCATAGCAAGATCACGTTCTGCAACACGAGAGGTTAACCTTGCCCCTTTTACTCCACGAAAAATTGGGCTGTCATTTTTAAAATCAAACGGTGCGGATTTTATATAATTGTCAATTTTTTCCTTTATTATGGGAAGCATTGGAATAAGACGTTCTTTGTTTCCTTTACCCTTTATTTTTAACATATCATTTGTGGAAATATCTTTTATATTCAAATTTAATGCTTCGGAAATACGAAGTCCGCAACCATAAATAAGTGTAAAAAGTGCAATGTCACGATTGGCAATCCATTTTTCCTTTGAAATTTTATTGAAGCTATCAAGAAGTTTTAACACATCAACACTGCCAACTGCTTTTGATAATTTTTTTGGAATTTTTGGGGAGTGTAGAATTTGAATTGCTTGGTTATTTGCAATTTCGTTTTGTTCCATAAATTTAAAAAAGTTTTTAAGGCTGGAAATATTTCGTTTAATGGAAACACTACTTTTATTTTGACGGGTAAGATGTGCCATAAAACTTCGGAATGTGGAAATTGGAATATTATTTAAAAACGTTGAATCAATATTTTTTATATTTTCGTTTTGTTTAAGGTAATCAATGAAAAAATTTACATCCCTGTTGTATCCTTCTACTGTGTTATCGGATACACGTCTTTCAGAGATAAGAAAATCAAGCCAAAGTTGTTTAATTTTTGTTATATGCATTTTTTCTTGTATATTCCTTTTTACTTTTTTATAATAACACAGATTTAGTGAAAAGAAAAGGAGTTTAAAATGCAGTGGGATGAATATTTTATTGGTATTGCAGAACAGGTTGCCTTGAAATCAAAGGATCCTTCGACTAAGACTGGGACTGTGATTGTTGATAAAAATTACAGACCTGTTTCATTTGGTTATAATGGTTTTATCAGTGGTTGTGATGAAACAAAGATGACACAAGAACGTCCTATGAAATATCATCTTGTCCTTCATGCAGAAATGAATGCAATTTTGTTTGCTAAACGTGATTTGACTGATTGTATTTTATATACTTTGTATGCACCGTGTGAAAATTGTTTAAAGCATATTTTACAGGTTGGAATAAAAAGAATTATTTACAAATATCCATTTGTTCAAAGTAAGGTTAATAAGGATTGCAAGACTATGGCTACTGATACTACAGCGGAGTCTATTACAAGACTTTTACAATCGTTGCCTGAAGTTGAGTGTAAAAATATAAGTGGAAAAAGTTATTTAGAGGAATTATGGGGAGATTGTGAAATGCCTAAATTTTAATTAGGTTTATTCTTCCTCTTCTTCTTCTATTTCATCATCACTAACATCTTCCTCAGATGGAGAATTTTGTTTTTCACGTAAGGATTTTTCGGAATATATAGGTGGAGTTGTATATTTATTTTCTTGTGGTGTATAGTTTATTGATGATTTTTTTTGATTTTCTTCTATTTCCCTGTATACATCATCCATAGTGTAAATTAGTTGATATCTATCTTGGGATTGGACAGGAAGTTCACCTTCTTCCAAATAATATGGTTGTTGAGGTTCTTCTTCTAGTTGTATAGGACCTTCGTTAAATGTTTGTGTTTCATCATCCAAAGCAACACGACCAAGTTCATCCCTTTTATATGAAAAACCACCAAAGCGAGCAGGGGATGCAAAAACATTGGTTGAAAATAATAAAAATAACAAAATTAAATTTAACTTTTTCATATTTTTAGTTTAGCATATTCTTATTGATTTTTAAACTAAAAAAATATATTATCAATGTGTGGACAGTCGGGGAACTGCTGTATATCCTTATACAGAGGAAAGTCCGGACACCGCAAGAGAAAGATAGTGGGTAACGCCCATCCGGAGCAATCCGAGGATAAGAGCCACAGAGACGAGCCCATTTAGTTGGGAGTGAAACGAGGCAATCTCTATCTGGTGCAAGACTAAATATGATGGCGTTGATTACTCTTGGGAGCCGTCGGGTAAGTTGCATAGAAATGTGCAGTAATGTACATTCAAGATGAATAGTTCTCTGACCACAGAATCCGGCTTATAGACTGTCCACTTTTTTTAGAGGTATATTATGGTTGCGACTGCAAATAGAATAAAAGTTAGAGTTAAAACTGCGAAGTATAGAAAAAAATCTTCGACACAATGGCTTCAAAGACAGCTTAATGATCCGTTTGTGAAAAAGGCTCATGAGATGGGGTATCGTTCTCGTGCTACCTTTAAAATTATGGAAATTGATGATAAATTTCATATATTTAAAATGGGTAAAAAAGTTGTGGATATTGGTTCGGCTCCGGGTGGATGGAGTGATGTTGCAGTAAAACGTGTTGGAAAAGGTAATGTCGTTGCAATTGATATTTTGGATATGAAACCTATTGATGGTGTTCATTTTAAGCAAATAGATTTTAATAAAGATGAGGCAAAAGAGTTTTTGATGTCTGCTTTGAATGGAAAGGCGGATGTTGTGATTTCGGATATTGCCCCTAATACAACGGGCAATGCGACACTTGACCATTTACAAATTATGGCATTGGTTGAGCAAGGATTTTATTTTGCAATTGATGTTTTGCGTGAAGGTGGTGCCTTTGTTGCAAAGGTTCGTCAGGGTGGAACAGAGGCAAGTTTACTTCAGGAAATGAAAAAAAAGTTTACTACTGTGAAACATTTTAAACCAGAATCTTCACGAAAAGAAAGTGCTGAAACTTATGTTGTGGCACAGGGGTTTAAGGGATAAAAAATACCTTGGTTAAATCCAAGGCATTTTTTTTTAATATGTTTTTGTATTTATCTTTTCTAACACTTTACTTTTCTGCCTTTCTGGATAAAGTCCAGAAATTTGAGTATAGATTTCATAGTTTATGTTAGGAATATTCCTTTTGTTTCGTTCAACTTCTTCAAGAGAACGACAATATTGAATATGTTGTTGTGCAGCGGTTTTATTCCTATCAATTGCACGAATCATTTCGTTTAATAAACGACATCTTGCCTTTAATATTTCATCACGCAATTTTTTATCTTGTTTTTGTTTATGGAGTGTATTTTCATCAACAATATGTACAGAATTCTTTTTATTTATATCTCTTGCATTTTCAAAAAATTCGGTTGTACTGTCGGTTAATTGATGAGAAATTTTATATAAGAATTCAAAATTATACCATTCTAATTTTTGGTATTCGTTGTTTTTACCTTTTTTACTGTTATGAATAGTCCAATCTACATCATCAAATATATTTGATCTGAGTAAGGAGGATGCCCTTTCAATATCAGACAATATATTTCTTATATCAGAATATGTATAACTATGTTTATTCATTTTTCACTCCTTTTATTTACTTTTTACAGAATATCATATTTTTTGTTTTAAGTAAATAAAAAAACGCCCCGAATCCGGAGCGTTAATAAAATTTTAGTTTTTAATTATGCAATTTTTTTCTCACAATCGCATGACAATGATTGCATAGAGGAAATTGCTTTTTCTTCTGTGAAATATTTTCTTTCATAGAATTCAGATTTTTTACCTTTGTTGAAATTTGATACAGGACGGCAATATCCCATAGCACGAGTCCAAATTTCACATTTAGTTCTTTGTGAATTATCTAAAGTTTCGAATGTTTGCATTTTTGTTTCCTCCCTTGTTTTTTATTATAACTTTTTTTCTTTTCCTGTTCAATCAAAAACTAAAATTTTTTTTCAGATTTTGATATTATTTCCTCATCACATATTGGACAATACTCATGTTCACCCGCAATATATCCATGTTTTGGACAAATTGAGAATGTTGGAGTTATTGTTATGTATGGAACTCGGTAATTTTCAAATACTCTTTTGATAATATTCTTACAATTATTTATATCAGAAATACGCTCTGCCATATATAAGTGAAGAACAGTACCACCAGTATATTTTGTTTGCAAATCATCTTGCATATCAAGAACTTCGAATGGATCATCGGTATAACTAACTGGAATTTGAGTAGAGTTAGTATAGTAAGGAGCATCCTTTGTTCCAGCCTGAATAATATCCTTGAAATGCTTTGCATCTTCCTTTGCGAATCTGTAAGTTGTTCCTTCGGCAGGAGTTGCTTCTAGATTGTAAAGGTTTCCGGTTTCTTCTTGGAATTCAACCATTTTTGCACGGATATGTTCAAGAAGATCAGATGCAATCTTATGTCCACGTGGATCTGTTATATCATACTCATCATTAGAGAAGTTCCTAATCATTTCATTTACACCATTTACACCAATTGTTGCAAAGTGGTTGCGAAGTGATCCGAGCCATCTTTTTGTGTATGGGTAAAGTCCACCATCCATAAGTTTTTGAATAGTCTTTCTTTTGATTTCAAGACTTGTTTTTGCAAGTTCCATTAAGTGGTCAAGTTTGTAATATAAACCTTCGATATTACCCTTGTAATTATAACCCAATCTTGCACAGTTGATTGTCACAACACCGATAGAACCAGTTTGTTCCGCAGAACCAAAAAGTCCGTTTCCTCGTTTTAATAATTCACGAACATCAAGACGAAGACGACAACACATTGAACGAACATCAGTTGGTTTTAAGTCAGAGTTCATAAAGTTTTGGAAATATGGAAGTCCATATTTTGCAGTCATTTCGAAAAGTAAATCTGCATTTTCACCTTCCCAAATAAAATCATTTGTGATGTTATATGTTGGAATTGGGAATGTGAATGGACGACCCTTTGCATCACCAGCAGTCATTACTTCAATATATGCCTTGTTAATCATATCCATTTCTTTTTGTAAATCACCATAGGTGAAGTCAACTTCTTTACCACCAATTTTTGGGTGTTGTGGTGCTAAATCCTTTGGGCATACCCAATCGAATGTGAAGTTTGTAAATGGAGTTTGTGTTCCCCAACGACTTGGAACGTTAAGGTTGTAAATAAGTTCTTGAATCTTTTGTTTTACCTGTTCATAAGTCATATTATCAAGTTTTACAAATGGTGCAAGATATGTATCAACTGATGAAAAAGCCTGTGCGCCAGCCCATTCATTTTGAAGTGTACCCATAAAGTTTACCATTTGACCAACGGCTGATGATAAATGTTTTGGGGCAATAGACTCAATGTGTCCAGGAACGCCGTTGAAACCTTCTTCTAATAATGCACGAAGTGACCAACCTGCACAATATCCGGAAAGCATACTTAAATCATGAATATGAAAGTCGCCGTTTCTGTGTGCTTCACCAATTTCCTTTGGATATATGTATGAAAGCCAATAGTTTGCAACAACTTTACCAGAGATATTAAGAATCATTCCACCCAAAGAATAACCCTGATTTGCATTTTCGTTTACACGCCAATCAAGTTGATCAAGGTATTCTGTGATAGATTTTTCAACATCAATTTTTATTTTTTCAGCTTCACGATTTTGTGCACGTTTTTCACGATATAGTATGTATGCTTTTGCAGTTTCATAATAATTAGAATCAATTAAGGCTTGCTCAATGACATCTTGGATTTTTTCAATGAATACAGCTTGTTCACCGCTATATTTATGATTTAAGAATTTTGCAACTGTGTTTGTTAATCTTAGAAGTTCTTCTTCTGAAAATGGAGTTGTGGCTTCCCCAGCGAGTTTTATTGCATTTGAAATTTTTTCAATATCGAAATCGGCAACTTCGCCATTTCTTTTCACAATTTTTGTTATATTAAGTTTATTGACTGGTGTCATAGATACAACATTTGTATCATTTGTGTTATCAATAGCCACTTTTTACCTCCCCTTTTTTATATATAACACTTATAAAGAATCGAAGAATCTTTGCTAAGTGTTTGTTTTTTTACTCTTCTTTTCTCTAAATACAATATATAGTGTTTTTAAAATGATTGCAAACTATATTTTGTGTTTTTTTGAAAATAAATTGCTTGACTAAGGAAAAGTGTAGAAAATTCTATAATTTAAGAAATTTTTGTGATATAATGTTTTCGAGTTTATAATAAAAAGGGGAGAAAACTGCGATGCCTGTGCTTTATTCAGTGATTGGATTTATTTGTTTTTTATGTGTGTTTTGGGGAATCTGGGGAAGTCATTATTTCCTTTCAAGCTACGGAATTGGGGGAGTCGCAGAAGTTTTACCAAGTGATATGTCGTATATTTTATTCGCAATTGGTTTACCTATACTTATCCTTTTAATGATTGCTTTGGTTGTGTATGTTGTGGTGTCAATTAACCAAACAAAACAGATAATTGCGAGTCTTTTACAAATTTCAAGATCAGAAATGTCAGGTATTCAAACAGTAGCTAAATCTTTGATTGAAGTAAGAAAACTTGGTTTTACTAATCAATTCTTTACGAATCTTTCTATGATTTTAAATGATATGAGCCAATTTATTGCAAATATTATTGCAAAGGCGGGAATCGCATCAGATGTTGTTATTTTTGATGCTCTTTCAAAAACTGGGGATAATAGGCTTTATTCCGTTTGCAGAATTATATTGGATAAAAGAGAATCGACTCCGCATTTTGATGAAAGTTTACGTCGTTTGCTTAAAAGGGATGAATCTTTGGCTGGAATAATTTCAATTTTTTCAGAAAAATATGATAAACTTTTAAGGATTGTTGGAAAATATGATTTGGATGGATTTATTTCTTCGATTTTAGAAGAGGGGGAATTAGGAAAGGTTCATAATGTACTTCTTAATGCCCTTAATATGAAAGATGAAACAACTGGTCGCCATGCAAATGTTTTTGATAATGTTGGTGATACATCCTTGCTTGGTGATGATTTGGAAGTATTTCCTTCGGATAGATAGTTGCTTTTTTAGTTGAAATTTTT
>JAILLX010000080.1 GCA_024692925.1 bacterium | reverse complement strand
TGTATTATTAAAAGTAGCAAGAATATAAGCAATACCATTAGAGATATTCTTTTTTTCTTTTTTCTTTGTTGAAATAATATTAGCCATTTTTAAGTCCTTTTAGTTGTTTTGTAACTTTTTTCTTTCCTTCAACAGGAATTGCCTTACCTTTTCTTGTTCTTGCATTTGTCTTTGTTCTTTGACCGTGAACAGGAAGTTTTTTGGTATGACGAATACCCTTATAACATCTCATATCTTGAAGTCTTTTTATATTCATAGAAACTTCACGACGTTTATCACCTTCTACAGAGAAATTTTTATCAATGTATTCACGAATCTTGAATATTTCGTCGTCGGTCAATTGATGAACACGAACACTTGGTTTAATTTTTAATGTAGCGCAGATTTTTTCTGCTGTTGCTGGACCTATTCCATAGATATAAGTCAAAGCAATATTAACACATTTTTCGGTGGGTATATTAACACCTGCTATACGAGCCAAAGTAATTCTCCTTGTTTATATTTTCTTTGTTATTGTTCACTTTTTACATCAAAAGATGTATATATATTAAGCATATTTTTCAATATGTCAATATTTTTTTAAAATAAAGCCTCCTCCAATTTCTTGGTAACCTCTTCTATTGAAAGGTTGGTTGCATTTATTTCTAAAAACTTTTTTTCTTTTTTATAAAACTCAATAATTGGTTCAACTTCAGAATAATAATGTTGAAGTCTTGTCTTAATAATTTCAGGTTTATCATCATTTCTTCTTACGAAACTAGTAGAACCGCAATTATCACAAACACCATCTATTTTTGTTTTATTAAATTCATCATGATAGTTTTGACCACATTTTGCACATGCAAAACGTCCAGAAATACGACGTATAATATCATTTTCCGGAATTTCTATCATAACAGCATCATCAAGTTCAATACCTATATCCGATAAAATATCATTTAAAGCATAAACCTGATTGATTGTACGAGGATATCCATCCAAAATAAAACCTTTTGATAAGTCAATTTTTCCCAACATATCCTTAACTATTTCATTAGTAAGACTATCAGGAACCAAAAATCCACTATCAATAATATTCTTAACTTTTAATCCAAGCTCACTACCAGAACTTATCGCATCACGGAAAATTTGACCAGTCGAAAGATGAAGTAAGCCATACTTTTTCGAAATAATTTCTGCCTGTGTACCTTTTCCAGCAGCAATCGGACCAATGAATGTGAAATACTTTTTCATAAAACTACCTCACAAATCTTCTTTTAATTTTACCAGAAGAATTCTTTAAAATTCCTTGATATTGATTAGAAATTAAATAAGATTGTATTTGTGCTACTGTTTCAGTTATAACATTACAAACAATCAATAATGTTGTTCCACCAAGATAGAATGGTACATTAAATTTATTTATAAGAAAATCTGGAAGTAAACATAATGCAACCAAATAAATGGAACCAATAACTGTAATTCTTGTCAAAACATAATCCAAATAATCAGCAGTAGTTTTTCCAGGTCTTATCCCAGGAATAAAACCACCATAATTTTTCAAATTTTCAGCAGTTTCTTCAGGATTAAACTGAATAGCTGTATAGAAAAATGAAAAGAATATTATAAGTGCAGCATATATGACAAAGTAAATTGGACTTTGTCTATTAAGCTGGCCAGCAATAAATTGCAACCATTCAGGAGATTTATCCGAAATAAATGATGCAAGCATAGCAGGTATAGCAAGCAAAGAACCTGCAAAAATAGGAGGAATAACACCTGCAGTATTTAATTTTAAAGGCAAATGAGATGATGATGAAGCGGACATCATTGCTGATTGCTTAGGGTAATGAATCATAATCCTTCTTTGTGCTTGTTCCATAAACACAACAAATAAAATAACTGCTGCCAACAAAACAATCAAAAGGACCATTACCAATGGTTGGATTTGACCAACCTTACCAAGTTCAATGGTTTTAACAATAGCAGATGGTAAATTTGCAATGATACCAACAAAAATTATAAGCGAAGTACCCTGACCAACACCACGTGCAGTGATTTGTTCACCAAGCCACATAACCAACATGGTACCACCAAGAAGACTTACCATTGTTGAAAATCTAAAAAACATACCTGGATTTATAACAGCAGAAACTCCATCACTTCCAGATAAATGTTCAAGACCAACAGCTATACCATAAGCCTGTATCATACAAATAAATACAGTTAAATAACGAGTATATTGATTCATTTTTTCATAGCCACTCTCCCCTTCTTTTTTTAACTCCATCATAGATGGTGTAATACTTGCAAGAAGAGAAATAATAATCGATGCTGAAATATATGGCATAATATTCAATGCAAAAATAGTCATTCTAGAAAGAGAACCACCAGTAAATACATCAAACATACTTAAAATTCCGCCATTTGATTGACTATTGAAAAAAGATTTCACAATAGAAGCATCAACCCCAGGAAGCGGTATGAATGAACCAAGTCTATAAATAACAAGAATAAGCAAGGTAAAAAACAACCTATGTTTTAAATCAGTTGCTTTTTTAAAATCATCAAAAGTAATATTCGAAGCAAGTTTTTCTGCTAAAGATACCATAACGACCCCTTACTTATTCCTTTTTATTATTTTGCTTTTTTAGCAGCTAATTTTTTAGCTATTCTTGTTGTTTTAGGAGCTTTTTCTAATTTAACCTTTTTAGCTTTAGGAGCTTCTGGTTTTGCGACAGAAACAGCTTTTCCTCCAACTTTTTCAATAGCAGCTTTTGCAGTTTCAGAAAAAGCAACAGCTTCTATTGTAATAGCTGATTTAAGTTCACCTTTTGCCAAAACTTTTAAACCATCTTTTACACTATTAATAATGTGCAAATCCTTCAAAATTTCAGCATTTACTGTATCTTTTATTAATTTTGCATCAATCAAAGATTGAATATCACCAAGATTAATAACAGCAAAATTCTTTGTGAAATTAGCATTATTGAAACCTCTTTTTGGAAGTCTTCTATAAATAGGTGTTTGACCTCCTTCGAAGCCTTTTCCTTTAATAGCTACACCAGAACGAGATTTTTGACCTTTGTTTCCACGACCAGCAGTTTTACCCTTTCCTGAGCCAATACCACGACCAACTCTTAAAAGAGATTTTCTTGCACCTTTATTATCTCTAATTGTATTTAGTTCCATTTTAATCCTACCTTGTTAGTCTTCAATTATTTTTACCAAATGAGATACTTTATTAATCATACCTCTGATTTCAGGAGTATCAACTAAAACTTTTTCCTTATTAACTTTACCAAGTCCAAGACCTTTTAAAGTTGCAATTTGAGTTTTAAGATGACCACAACCACTTGCAATTTGTCTTACTTTTATTGTTTTATTTGTTGTCATTTACATCACCTATTCAGCTTCAGTTGTTTCTGTATCAATAGAACCACCGATTTTTAAATCACGACGGCCTACAATTTCACCAATTTTTAAACCACGACGGTTAGCAACAAGTTTTGGAGAAGAAAGTTCTTCAAAAGCTTTGAAAGTTGCCTTTAACATATTATGTGGATTTGAAGATCCTTGTGATTTTGAAACGATATCTTGGATACCCAAAACTTCAAAAATCGCACGCATAGGACCACCAGCAATAATACCAGTACCAGCAGGAGCTGAACGAAGAACAACTTTACCAGAACCAAATCTTGTAATAACATCGTGATGGATAGTTCTTCCTTCTTTCAAAGGAACACGAATCATATTACGTTTTGCTTGTTCTGTTGCTTTTCTTACAGCATCAGGAACTTCTTTTGCTTTTCCTGTACCATAACCGATACGACCTTTACCATCACCAACTACAACAATAGCAGCAAGAGAGAAATTTTTACCACCCTTAACAACTTTTGTTACACGGTTAACATGAATAAGTCTATCTACTAAACCTTCATCTTTTTCTTTTGTTTTAATTTTAGGATTTACCATTTTTATTTTTCCCTATTTTTCTAATTAAAAATTAAGTCCAGCTTTTCTTGCGCCATCAGCCAATGCTTTTACTCGACCATGATAAAAATAAGAACCACGATCAAAAACAACATCCTTAACATTTTTTGCAAGTGCAAGTTTTGCGATTTCTGTACCAACAATTTCTGCTGCTTCTATTGTTGAAGTTTTAGTTCCTTTGAAATCCTTACTTTGTGTAGAAAATGCACAAATTGTAATTCCTTTCAAATCATCAATAATCTGAGCTGAAATATGTGTATTTGTACGATGAACAGAAAGTCTTGGTCTATCAGATTTGTTAACTTCCTTTAAATTCCATCTATTTCTTTCTTTTCTTTGTAAAGACAATTTTATCAATCTATCCATTTTAAAAGTCCTTTTTATTTATTATTTTTTCTTACCTTCTTTTCTACGTACATATTCATCAGAATATCTAATTCCTTTACCCTTGTAAGGTTCTGGAACACGGAAAGAACGAATTTCTGAAGCAACCAAGCCAAGCAATTCTTTGTTTGCTGATGTAAGTTTTAACTCTGTAGGAGAAACAACTTCAGCTTTTACTTCTGCTGGCAAATCATATTCAACATTATGAGAAAAACCGATAACCATATCAAGTTTGCTTCCCTTTAATGCGATTTTATAACCAACACCTTTGAATTCCAAAGTTTTAGAGAAACCAGTTGATACTCCAATAACAGCATTGTTTATCAAAGCACGCATTGTTCCCCACATAACACGAGAATTATCATCGTCCACATTCTTTGGAGAAACTTTAATTTCCTTATCTTCGATTTTTACATCAATAAGATCAGAAAGTTTTACATGAACTTCACCAATTTTACCTTTTGCGATAAGTTGATTATCTTTTATTTCTACAGATACTCCATCAACTATTTCAACAGGATGTTTTCCAACTCTTGACATTTTTATTTCCTTTTTACTTTCTTTTTAATTAGAATACATAGCACAAAACTTCACCACCAACATTCTTTTTTCTTGCTTCGTAATCTGCAAGAACACCAACAGATGTTGAAAGTATAGCTATACCAAGTCCATTTTTAACTTTTGGAATATCAACAGCCTTTGAATAATTTCTTCTCCCTGGAGTTGACACTCTTTTAATTTCTTTAATAGCACCTTGACCTTCAAAATATTTAAGATCAATTCTAATTTCTTTTACACCTTTTCTTATTTCTGAAGTTTCATATCCTTTGATATAACCTTCATTTTTAAGAACTTCTAATACTCCTTCACGAAGAATAGAAGCAGGACATTTAACAGAAGCAAGACCAGCCTTTTGACCGTTTCTGATTCTTGTTATCATATCTCCGATTGTATCTGAAAAACTCATTTTTATATCCTTTTTTAGTTTTATATTACCAACTTGATTTTCTTACGCCAGGAAGTTTTCCTTCACTTGCTAATTCTCTTAGCGCAATACGGCTAATATCGAATTTTCTATAGTATCCACGAGGACGTCCACTTAGAGCGCATCTATTTCTAACACGAACAACCGCAGAATTTCTTGGAAGTTTTGCAAGTTTAAGATTTGCTTCAAAAATATCTTCTGGATTAGCATTTCTATCTCTTGCAATATCAAGGAGTTTTTGTCTTTTGTTGTTTAAACTCTTTGACATTCTTATTCTTTTTTTATTTCTTTCAATCAAGCTAACTTTTGACATTATATAAAATCCTTTCTAGTTATAAAATGGGAAGTTAAAGGCAGCAAGTAAAGCCTTTGCATCCTTATCATTGTTTGCTGTTGTACAAATTATAATATCCATACCACGAATATTATCAATTTTATCAAAATCAATTTCAGGGAAAATGATTTGTTCTTTAATACCAAAAGCGTAATTACCTTTACCATCAAAAGATTTACCATTCAAACCACGGAAATCACGAATTCTTGGCATTGCAACATTTATAAGTCTATCAAGAAAATCATACATTCTATCTCTTCTTAATGTAACTTTACATCCAATTTGCATACCTTCTTTTAATTTGAAGTTTGCAAGAGATTTCTTAGCTTTTGTAATAACAACTTTCTGTCCTGCAATAGCTGTCATATCTTTTACAGCAGCTTCTAATTTTTTCTTATCAGTAGCAGCTTCACCAACACCCATATTAAGAACTATCTTTTCAAGTTTTGGAAGTTGCATATCATTTTTATAACCAAGCTGTTTTTTAAGTTCAGCACGGATTTTTGTATCATATAATTCTTTTAATCTACTTGCCATTTTCTAACCTTTTTAGTTTACAATGTTTCACCGCTTTTTTTAGCGAATCTTACTTTTTTACCATCGGATGTTAATTTTACACCAACTTTTGTTGCTTTTCCAGTCTTTGGATCAACAATTGCAACATTTGATACATCTATTGGTAAATTTTTTGTTACGATACCAGCTTTATTACCCATAGCATCAGCTTTTCTATGTCTTTGAACCTGGTTTACACCTGCAACAATAACTTTATGTTCTTTTGGCATAGCAGTAATAACTTTACCTGTTTTACCTTTGTCTTTACCTGTAAGAACTATAACTTCATCATTTTTCTTTATTTTCATTTTAGGCATAATATAACTCCTTATTTATAGCACTTCTGGTGCAAGTGATACAATTTTCATAAAATCTTTTGCTCTAAGTTCACGAGCTACTGGGCCAAAGATACGTGTTCCGATAGGTTCTTTATTTGCACCAATAAGAACTGCAGCATTAGAGTCAAAACGAATAACACTTCCATCAGGTCTTTTAATATCTTTTTTAGTTCTAACGATAACAGCCTTGTAAACTTTACCCTTTTGAACTTTACCTTTTGGCATTGCTTCTTTTACAGAAACAACAATAATATCACCAACACTTGCAGTACGGATATGTGAACCACCAAGCACTTTTATACACTGGATTTTTTTAGCTCCACTGTTATCCGCAGCATCAAGAATAGATTGCATTTGTATCATTTTATTTAATCCTTATAATTTATTAACCATTATTTGTTTCAGTGTAAACTTCCCATGTAACAGTTTTTGACATAGGTTTTGTTTCACGGATTTTAACAGTATCACCAACTTTAATGTTAGCATCCTCATTATGTGCATGATACTTTTTTGTTGTTCTTAAAAACTTCTTGTATAAAGGGTGCATAAATTTTCTTTCAACCTCTACTACAATGGTTTTATCCATTTTAGTGCTTACAACAATACCTTCTAATATTCTTTTTGGCATTTTTAACCCTCTTATTTCTTTGTTTTAACATCAACATTATTAGTCAAAAAACTTTTTAATGTTGCAATTGCTTTTTTAGTTTTTCTTAATAATGATGAATCTTTCAAGCCGCCTGTTGTGTGTTGAAAACGAAGGTTCATTAACTCCTTTTTCAAATCCAAAATCTTAGATGAAACTTCTTCTTTACTTGCAGTTTTAAATTTTAAAATATCTTGTTTGCTTTTCATAATTTCACCTTATTCTACTTCTTTTCTTGTTATAAATTTTGTTTTAACAGGAAGTTTGAAAGCTGCCAATGAAAGAGCTTCTCTTGCTAATTCTTCGGAAATACCATCAACTTCAAACATTACACGACCAGGTTTTACACGAACTATCCAATGATCGATAGCACCTTTACCTTTACCCATACGAACTTCAGCAGGTTTTGAAGAAACAGGTACATCTGGGAAAATTCTAATCCAAACACGACCTTGTCTTTTCATCGCTCTTGTCATAGCACGACGAGCAGCTTCAATCTGTCTTGCTGTAACACGTTCTGGTGTCAAAGCTTTTAAACCATATGAACCAAAATCGAGTTCTGTTGCTCCTTTTGATTCACCATGAATTCTTCCTTTGTGAGCTTTCTTAAATTTTGTTTTCTTAGGCATTAACATTTTTAATTTTCCTTTTACTTTTATTAGTTTGCTGCTTTATCATTTGCAGTTGAACTTGATTTTCTTGATGTTGCAAGAGCTTCTTTACCAACAACATCACCACGGTAAATCCATACACGAACACCAATAACACCATAAGTTGTTTCAGCACGTGCATATCCATAATCAATATCTGCACGAAGTGTATGCAAAGGAACACGTCCTTCACGGTACCATTCTTCACGAGCAATTTCAGCACCATTCAAACGACCAGCACAACTTACCCTGATACCTTTTGCACCACTACGTAATGCATTTTGAACAGCCTTTTTCATTGCCTTTTTGAAAGAAATACGTCTTTCAATTTGAGAAGCAATTGATTTTGCAGTAATAACAGCATCAACATCAGCTCTTCTTACTTCAATAATATTAACATTAACATCAGCTTTTGTCATCTTTGATAATTTCTTTTTCAAATTATCAATATCAGCACCCTTTTTACCGATAATTAAACCTGGTTGTGAAGAAAGAATAACAACATTAATCTTATTTGCAACTCTTTCGATAACAATACGACTTACACTAGCTTTCTTTAATTCTTTATCTAAGAAAGAACGAATTTTCAAGTCTTCGATAAGTTGGTTTGCATAGTTTTTATCAGCAAACCATCTTGAATCCCAAGTTTTATTTACATTTAATCTTAAACCTACTGGATTTACCTTTTGTCCCATTTATTTTGCCTCTTTCTTTTCTGTTTTAGGTTTAGAGTTTTTTACTTCTTTTTTTGCAGGTGCAACACGTTCAGCAACAATAACTGTCATATTTGAAAATGGTTTCAAAATAGCAGCACCACGACCACGAGCACGAGCATGGAATCTTTTCATTACAAGAGCTTTACCAACATAAGCTTCTTTAACATAAAGTTTATCAACATCAAGCTTATAATTGTGTTCAGCATTACTTACAGCAGAAAGAACCAATTTTTTAACATCCAAAGCAACTCTCTTTTTTGAAAAAGTCAATTGTTCAATAGCTTTATCAGCAGAAAGTCCACGAATAGATTGAGCAACAAGATTTAACTTCTGAGGTGAGCCTTTTACCATTCTTAAAAAAGCTCTTGCTTCATTATCTTTTATACCATATCTTTTTTCAACCATTTTCTAATCCTTTACTTTGCAGCTTTCTTATCAGCTTCTTTTTTATGACCTTTGAAAGTTCTTGTCAACGCAAATTCACCAAGTTTATGACCAATCATTTCTTCTGCAACCAAAACTGGAATAAACTTACTTCCATTATGAACAGCAAAAGTCAAACCTACCATAGTTGGCAAAATTGTTGAAGATCTTGACCAAGTTTTAATTGGCTTTCTATCGTTATTTTGGTTAGCCAACTCTACTTTTTTAAGAAGAGATGGATGTATATATGGACCTTTCCAAACAGATCTTGTCAATTTAACTTACTCCTTATTTTTTCTTATTTAAATGTCTACTCTTTAAGATAAACTTATCAGTAAACTTATTTGTTCTTGTTTTATAACCCTTAGTTGGTTGACCAGTTGGTGAAACAGGATGTTTACCAAAGTTTCTACCTTCACCACCACCATGTGGGTGATCAACTGGGTTCATAGCTGTACCACGAACATGTGGACGACGACCAAGCCAGCTATTTCTTCCTGCTTTACCAAGATTTACGTTTCTTTGATCAGGATTTGAAACAGCACCAATACTTGCATAACATTCACAACTTACAAGTCTTAATTCACCAGAATTTAATTTAATCTGAGCAAATCCAGCATCTTTACCAGCAAGTTGACCATAACAACCTGCAGAACGAGCAAGTTGACCACCATGACCAGGTTTAGTTTCAATGTTATGAATAATTGTACCCATTGGAATATTCTTCAAAGGAAGAGCATTACCAACTTGGATATCAACATTTTCTCCTGCAACAACTTTTGAACCAACAGCAAGTCTTTGTGGAGCTAAAATATAAGCCAACTCACCATCAGCATACTTAATCAAAGCGATAAATGCTGTTCTATTTGGATCATATTCAAGTCTTTCAACTGTTGCAACAACATCATGTTTTGCACGTTTGAAATCGATAAATCTATATCTTTGTTTGTGACCACCACCCATATTTCTATTGGTTTCGTGTCCAAAATTGTTTCTACCACCTGTTTTTCTTTTACCTTCTGTCAAATGTTTAACAGGTTTTCCCTTATAAAGTTCACTCCTATCAACCAAAGTTAATGATCTTTGGGAAGGTGTAGTTGGATTAAATAATTTCAAAGCCATTTTCGTTTATCCCTTATTTCAAACCAGCCATAATGTCAATATTATGACCTTCTTCTAATGTTACATAAGCCTTTTTTACAGAGGAAGTAGTACCTAGAACACCTCTAAATCTTTTTGTTTTTCCAGGTTTTACTGTAATATTTACAGATTTTACTTTCACATTGTAAAGTTTTTCAATTGCTTGTTTTATTTCTGTCTTTGTTGCATCATCTTTTACACCAAAAACAATTTTACCTTGTTCTGCAACTAAAGTTGTTTTTTCTGTAATGATAGGCTTCAATAGTATATCATACATCTTTTCAGTTAATTTTACATCTTTTTTTTGATCTACCATTTTAAAATCCTTTACTTTGATAATCTCTTAGTTAAGTTTTCTACAGCATCTTTAGTTAAAACAAGTGTATCATGTTTTAAAATATCATAAACATTTGCTCCTTGTGAAGGTAATGCATCTGAATTAATAATATTTTTCAAAGCAAGCATAAAGTTATTATCAAGTGTTTCACCACCTACAAATAACACTTTCTTCCAACCAAAAGCATCAAGTTTAGCTTTTAATTCTTTTGTTTTTGAAGTAGCTGTTTTTTCAGTATCAATAACAAAAAGTTTTTTATCTTCCAACTTTGAAGACAAAGCCATTTTTAGACCCAAAGCACGAACTTTCTTAAGCAAAGAAAATCCATGATCACGAACAACTGGTCCAAAAATTGTAGCACCACCACGCATTTGTGGAGAACGAAGAGAACCTTGTCTTGCACGACCAGTTCCTTTCTGTGCAAAAGGTTTCTTTGTAGTACCACTTACTTCAGAAATAACCTTTGTTGAGTGAGTACCAGCACGTCTTTTTGCAAGTTGCCAATTAACAACACGGAACAATATATCTTTTCTTGGAGCAACACCAAAAATATCTTGAGATAATTCAATTTGTTCTTTTACTTTATTATCTAATGTAATAACATCAACT
>JAILLX010000031.1 GCA_024692925.1 bacterium | reverse complement strand
GAAAACATGAAACTTAAATATTTCATTTCGACGGCGTTTATTTTAGGGGTTTCAGCCAACGCCCAAGCTCAAAAATGGTTCAATTGTAAGGCGTGTCCAGCCGGTACCTACAGTGATGGAATCCACGGATGCAAAACTTGTGCATCTTCGGCATACAGTAGTTGGGGCGGAAACTGCGGTCCAGTGACAAGGACAAGAACTGACTATTGCACGGCAACAGGTTCGACCTCATCCACCGCAAATTCAAAGACTGTGACCGAAAATGGAAATTACGGAAATAATTGTGGTGCTGGTTATTATTGCCCAAGTGGTACTAATAAGAACTGTACCGCATGTACCAATAAACCAGATGGTTCCTACTATACGACAAATTGTTCATGGGCTTGCAGTGGTTCATTAACTGCAAAAGATGGAAAATGCGGATGTAATTATACTTATTATTATGATGCTGTAGATTATAATGGTAAGACAGGTGATAGTTCCGGTTGGGTCGCATATGGATCATCTCGCACAGTAAGCACAAGTGCATATGAACCAACTAGTTGTACTTCTGACTGTAGAGGTGGTGGTGAGACGATAACTAAAGTTAAGGTTACTTATTCAGATGGAACTAGAACACATACCGATATATCTAGTAAGCAAAGCGGTAATTATAAATACTACAGTTACACATTTACATGCCAATAATTAATCCCCCTTCCAAAGGGGGTATTTTTGACTTGACTTATTTTTTTGTTAATGCTATCATCTCACTGATTTCCGAATATTATGAATATGGGAAATTGGGACTACGGTAAACGGTGAGTTTTCACTCTTTATCGTTTTTTTGCTATATATTAAACAAAAACTGAAAGGAAAAAATATGTCAGTAAAAATTAGATTATCAAGAAAAGGTACAAAAAAACGTCCATTCTATCACATAGTTGTTGCAAATAGCCGTAACGCTCGTGATGGTAGTTTTATTGAAAAGGTTGGAACATATAATCCTATGCTTCCACGTGAAGATGAAAAACGTGTGACATTGGTTTCTGACAGAGTTAAATACTGGCTTTCACAAGGTGCACAAACATCTGATAAAGTTGCAAGATTTTTAAGTGATGCTGGTTTGGCTGGAAAATATGTTGTTAACACAAAACAAACAAAGAAACCTCTTCCAAAGGCAAAAGCACAAGAACGTGCAAAAGCATTGGCTGAAAAATTAGCTGCTGCTGAAGAAGCAAAGAAACAAGCAGAAGAACAAGCAAAAGCAGAATTCGAAGCAGAACAAAAACCTGCTGAAGCTCCTGCTACAGAAGAAACTCCTGCTGCTTAAGCAATAGTAAAAGGGGCAAAATGACATCAGAAAAAGTTTTAATTGGTAAAATTGTAAATGCTCATGGTATAAAGGGCGATGTAAAGATTAAATCCTTTACAGTGATTCCTGCGGACCTTTGCACTTATTCACCATTATTAAAATCTGATGATTCTGAACTTAAAATTAAACTTAAAAGTCCAGCAAATTCTGATGTTATAATTGCACATATCGAAGGTATTGATGATAGAACTTCGGCGGAATATCTTAAAGGAACTGAGATATATACACTTAAATCATCAATTATTGATGAGGAAAGTGATGAAATACTTCTTTCCGACCTTATTGATTTTAAGGTATTAGATGAAAATTCCAATGAAATAGGTGTTGTTAAAGATACACTTAATTATGGTGCTGGTGATATCCTTGAAATACAGGTATATGGAAAGGAAAAAACTGCACTTTTATCATACAATGATTATTCAATACTTGACCAAAATAATAAACAAGGATTTTTAAAAATTGACACAGAACACTTGTTGGAAAGCTAATATTTTAACCTTATTTCCTGAGGTATTTTCGGCATTGGATTGTTCTATATGCAAGCGTGCTATTGAAAAGGATATTGTAAGGTTAAATTTAGTAAATATAAGGGATTTTGCAACTGATAATTATAAAACAGTTGATGATGCCCCTTATGGTGGTGGTGCTGGACAAGTGATAAAACCTGATGTTTTGGGTCGTGCAATTGACAGTGTTTATAACAAGGATAATCCAAAGGGTTCAATTATATATCTTTCTCCACGTGGTAAAGTTTTTAACCAAAAGATGGCGGAAATTTTATCAGATGAAAGTGAAACAACTTTTATTTGTGGACATTATGAAGGTATTGATGAACGTGTGATTGAGTATTATAATATACAAGAAGTAAGTATTGGTGATTTTGTTCTATCTGGTGGAGAATATGCACTTCTTCCTATAATTGATAGTGTCACAAGATTGCTTCCTAATGTTTTAGGGTCAAGTTCGTCCCTTGAAGAGGAAAGTTTTTCCACTTCATTAAATGGACTTCTTGAATATCCTCATTACACAAGACCTGAGGAATGGAATGGTATCTCAGTTCCAGAAGTTTTAAAATCTGGGCATCACAAAAATATTAGTGAATGGAGGTATCAAAAATCCCTTGAAATAACCAAGAAAAATAGACCTGATTTACTAACAAAAGATATTGAATTTTAAAAAACAATAAAGTATTATAACAACATATTAAAAGAAAGGTAAAAAAATGAACTTATTAAAACTTATTGAAAAGAAAAATATTGAAAAGTTATCAACTTACAAAATTCCTAACTTCAAAGCTGGTGATACTGTAAAAGTTCACACAAAAGTTATTGAAGGTAAAAATGAAAGAATTCAGATGTTTGAAGGTGTATGTATCGCAAGAAAAAATGATGGTATTAACTCTTCATTCACAGTTCGTAAAATTTCATTTGGTGAAGGCGTTGAAAAAGTATTTCCTCTTTATTCTCCAAATGTTGCAAAAATCGAACTTGTAAAATATGGTAAAGTAAGACGTGCAAAACTTTATTACTTACGCTCATTATTCGGTAAGAAAGCAAGAATTGCTGAAGATCTTGCTTCTGCTCAAAAGGCTGCTGAAGAAAGCAAAGAAGCAAAATAATGTCCCTTTGACATATTTTGACTTTTTAATAAATATATAGAAAATTGTGGGGGTTATAAGATGGATAAAAAAGTTACAAATTTTAAAAAATTTTATGAAAGTTTTTCAAAGTCTTTTTTTGATTTTTTTATAACCCTTACAAAAAATAAAAATCCTCTTGAAACAATATCTGGTTTTGCAATTTTGTTTATTGCGTTTTATTTTCTTATCTGGGGAATATTAACTGCAAAGACAAATAATATTTCCGGATACAATATGTTTACAAATTTTTCATCTATTGGTGGTCTTACCCGTGGTTCAGATGTTTCTGTT
>JAILLX010000099.1 GCA_024692925.1 bacterium | reverse complement strand
GAAAACATGAAACTTAAATATTTCATTTCGACGGCGTTTATTTTAGGGGTTTCAGCCAACGCCCAAGCTCAAAAATGGTTCAATTGTAAGGCGTGTCCAGCCGGTACCTACAGTGATGGAATCCACGGATGCAAAACTTGTACATCTTCGGCATACAGTAGTTGGGGCGGAAACTGTGGGCCAGTGACAAGAACAAGAACCGATTATTGTCAGGCAACAGGTTCGACCTCATCCACCGCAAATTCAAAGACCGTGACCGAAAATGGAAATTATGGAAATAATTGTAGTGCTGGTTATTACTGCCCAAGTGGTACAAATAAGAACTGTACTCAATGTTCAGCTGGACAATATTCAAATGCAGGGGCAAGCAGTTGTAGTACTTGTAAAGCAGGTACCTATTCCAAAGCAGGGGCAAGCAGTTGTACCCCATGTACTGGTAATACTTATTCTTCAACTGATGGAGCAACAAGTTGTACCGCAGTTCCTGCAAATACTTCACAATCATGTAAAAAAAATCCGAAGGTTCATATTGGAGAATGTAATCGTTGTGCTAGTAAGGTATGGCCTTGTTTTTGGGGAGATTGTTGTATAGCAGATGCTGGATGTCTTACGAAATATGCAGCTTGTGAGTTATTAACCCCTGGAATTTTACCATTAATTGCATCCCAAGCCGCAGCTCTTGATGTTGCTGGTGTGACTGTTTCTGCGTCAACGCCTGGTGGTGCATGCTATATTGCCATGGGTATTTTATCAATTGATTGGGGTACTTCAGGTACTCAGTCAGTCACATATTCAGTAAATTCTACACATACTGGATATACGACAAGTTATGGTTCATGTAATTAAAATAAACAGTAAACAATAACAAAATGAAAAAGTCACCCTGAACTTGTTTCAGGGTCTTTTTTAAATCCCAAAATAAATTCGGGATGACTCATATACTCCTTGTCATTAAAGTAGCCCGACACTGGAATCTATAATAAAAAATATAACCGCTGTCATTCCGGACCTGATCCGGAATCCAGTTCTATTATATTTTTATTTTTGCCTCAAACACATCCGGTAAATCATTTTCATAAAGAATTACATCATGTTTTTTTGCATTAAGTGAAAGCCACTGTCTTGCTTCATTAAGTGTATTTACCAAAACAATTTCTTGCTTTCCGGATTTTCCATCTTTGAATGTATCAACAAAAGATTTTATCCTTTCTGGTACAACCGCAATCACTATATCACAAGTTTTAAGTGCAACCTTTGCCACATCGATATGTTGTTCATCATGTTTTTTGCCAAGTTCTACCATCCCCGGAGTAATCAAAATTGCCCGTCCTTTTTTCTCCTTAGCAATAGTTTGAAGAGTGAAAAGAGCCGATTTAAAACCATCAACATTTGAATTAAATGCATCATCAATAATTGTTAAATCACCCTGTGTTTTAACCTCCAACCTATGTTCGGTTTGTGGCAAAGTTTTAAGTGATGCAATTATTGTATCAGCCGGAATGCCAAGCTTTAACGCCATAATGAATGCCAGCGATATATTTTGTGCCTGATGTTCACCAAAAACTGGTGCGGAAATAGTATATTTTTGTTTGTTATAGCTAAGTTTAAACTTTATCCCATTTGATGATATTGAAATATCAGATGTGGAAAAGTCAGTCCTGTCTGCATGATATTTTTCAATATATTTTTCATCAACCAATGCGGAATTTATAATATACGCACCATCATTATTTCTAACAGATTTTATTAAATCAAATTTTTCCTTTGCAATTGCATCCTTTGATTTAAAACTTTCAAAATGAGCCGAACCAATCGCAGTCAAAATTCCATACTGTGGTTTTATAAGATTGCAAATTTTTCTTATTCGTCCCTTTTTCGATGTGCCAACCTCCACAATAAAATATTTATACGAAGGTTTAAGTTCTTCCCTTATAACCTGTGTAATTCCCATAAGTGTATTTATGCTTCGTGCCGTAGTCATTGATGGTGCAACCGAAGAAAGTATGTGATTCAAAATATTTTTTGTACTGGTCTTTCCAAATGATCCGGTTATTCCTATGACAATAGGATTATAATTTTTAAGTATGGCTTTTGCCTCAGAAATATATCTGTGCTTAACAAAAACTTCCACAGGGCAAAGTAGAATATTTGAAATAATAAGCATAAACGAAATGCTTTGAATAAATAAAATCATATATCCCATTACTTCACAGAAACAATAAATGTTTTGCTTGTCCAATTTATATATGTATGAAAAAAGCGATACTGCAAAAAATATATCCAATGCAAACGAAAGTTCCAAAATTCGTTTCAATCTTTTTGTTATATCAAGTTTTTTCTTTGCAAATCCAGAACGTGGATTAGGGGTAAGTAGGGCAAAAACTATAAATAGAACAGATATAACTGTCATATCAAGATTATAAATTTTTGTTCCTGTTGCAAATATTGTATAAAAAAACAAAATAAGCGAAAGTTTTTTATCAATAAGTTGGAACTTATGAAAAATAAATTTTATAAATGATTTTGAACTATATCTCTCCTGTTGAAAAAAAAGACTGTAAAACAAAGTTCTTTTGTATACAAAAAAAATCATTGATAAAAAGGCAACAATTATACTCATTTTTTATTCCTTTATATTATCTAAAATAATTGATGAAACCTGATATTTTCCAGCATCCAAAATACCGTTATGATCAAATGTTGGAAGAATGTAAAATTTTGAATCTTTGATAAGTTTATGATATTTTTTTCCAAAATAAACTGGTGTGATTGTGTCATTTTCACCATAAATTAAGACAGTTGGAACTGCAACCTTTCGTGCAATAGGTGCCAAATCTTCCATCACAGTTTTTTTCAAAATCTCCCTCATCAAAGGTTTTGCATTTCTGTAATCGCTACTTGCGAATTTTTCATAATATTTTCGGTAAAGTGCAGATGTCATAACATCCTTTCCCATAACCTTATATGCAATTCTAAGCCCCTTTGCTCCGGTAATAATAAGTTGTTTAAATAATTTTTTACGTTTTTTAAGTCCAGCCCCAGCCAAAATAAATGCCCCAGAAATTAAATCAGGATAATTTGCACCAATATAAATTCCAATTCTTCCACCAAATGAATGACCTATGATGTAAACTTTATCATTTTTGGAAAATTGAGTTTTAATAAAATATGCAACAATATCAGTGTAATTTGATACAGAAAGTACTGAATCAGGTTGTGGGCTTTCTCCAAATCCAGGAAGGTCAATCAAATAACAATCGTAATCACTAAGTTCATTAGCAATAGGTTTAAGATTTTTTAATGAATGTCCCCAACCATGAAGCAAGACAAATTTTATATTTGACTTTTTTGTTCCTTTTATATACTCAAAATGTAAATCTTTGTACATATCAACATTCCTATATTTTTCAAAGGCTAATTATACATCAAAAATGCTAAAAACACAAAGAAAATCTTTGACTTGATTTTTATAAGATTTTTTATTATCATATAACACGAGGTTTGACGGACATTTCTTATAATCAAACTGGTCAGGTTCGGAAGAAAGCAGCCAAGATTGTAAAAGATGGGTCGTCAATACCTCTTTTTTATTGTAAATCTATATCAATAATTGACATATTGAAATCGAATGAAATTTCACCTTCATCTTCATCACGATAAATAGTTCCGATAAATTCCGAAGCAATATAAACCTCTGCCATATCGGCATCAGATTTACTTAATTTAAGGTTTATGTTTTGATTACCAAATTTATTTCTTAAATAATTAGTTAGTTTTAAAATATCTTGTTGTGTCATTGAAATATCTCCTCTATCAGTAAGAATTGTACACTATCCAGAGATATAAATCAAAGAAAAAATGAACCCCAGATTTTCTGGGGTAATTTTTAACTATTAAATGCTTCAACCAAAATATTTATTTGTGATTCGTCATAGTAAGGTTTCTTTTCTTCACCTTGTTTATAAGTTGTTGAAGTTCTTCCTTTTATTTTATCATCGGTTTCTTTTGATAAAATACTTCCATCTTTGTAATAGGTGATAAGAGTGAATTTATTTCCATCAGCACTTTTTTTGAAATAATTTCTTACTTGATTAGAACTTGGATAAAAAATTATTCCATTTAGCTGTTCTCCATTTTCGTAATATGAAATATAACTTCCACTAGATTTTATATATCCAGTAATTTTTTCACCATTTACATCACAGTATGTAAAGTTTCCCTTTTTTGATTTATCACAAACAAATGCATCAACTTCGTTTTCATAAACTTTATAAGTACGTGAAGTTTCTTTTTTATCCGAATGTTTAGGTGTTTGATTCATATTATAGTTATTAGTGGTTTCTGTTGAGCTACAAGCTGTAAGTACGCATAAAATAGGCAATAATTTTTTCATTTAAACCTCCCTTTATTGTTAAACAAGATTTATTATCTAACAAAAACAAAGTCTTTGCAAATAGAAGAAATCCCTAGGTTTTCAGCCCTAGGGATTTTTATTTGGATTGCCCCCAAATTTTTTAAGCAGTTTTTCTTTCTGCTGTTGAAATATCAAGTTCTCTTTCAAGAAGAATCATTTGTTCACGAGTATCTTCGAAGATAAACAACTTTATTTTATCAGCCAATTCTTTATCGCTCATATTTTTTGTATTTTCAGCGAAAGATTGTCTTTTTATTTGGAATGATGTGTATGCACCCAAAAGATCGCTTCTATCCAAACCTTCAACATTTCCGGTTTTACCTGCTTTGATATTTCTTGCGATTGCATCTTTCAAAGAAATTGTTTCACCAGATTTGTTAACCCAGACTGTTTCTTCAAGGATTGTATCTATAACGGTCATTAAAACTGTTTTATTTTTACTCTCCATTTTCATCTCCTTTGTTGTTTTGTTGGTTGCTATTTATCCGCTCACACCCTTATTTATGAAACATTACGATTCTATTGTCAAGTAAAAAATTATTTTTTATTTAAAAAAGTGTTTTTTTATAATAAAAATATAAATTTTGGCATATAAAACCATTCAAAAACATATTTTTGTCATTGACAACCATAAAATACCATAATATGATGGAGTCGAAATAAAGGATAAAAATATGTTATTTTTGGGAACTATTGAGAATAAAATTGATGCAAAAGGTCGTGTAAGCGTACCTTCTGATTTTCGTATGGCAACCAAAAATGATTCTTTTCAGGGGGTAATTCTTTACCATTCATTCACACATAAGTGTATCGAAGGTTGTACTATGGAAAGAATGGAAAAACTTTCTGATGCAACCGACAACCTTGATTTATTTAGTGAGGAAAACGAAAATCTTAATTCCCTTATCTTTTCAGATGCAAGACAGTTGTCATTTGATGTGACCGGCCGAATTGTGATTCCTATGGATTTAATCGAATTTGCCGGAATAAAGGGAAATGCACTTTTCGTTGGTCGTGGTAAAACTTTTCAAATTTGGGATAAGGCTGAATTTGAAAAATATCAGGCTGAAACACGACAAAATGCACTTAAAAATCGCCCATCATTATCTTTTAAAAAGGATTAAATATGCAATCACCACATATTCCAGTAATGCTTAACGAGGTATTGGAAAATCTTAATATAAAAGATGGTGGAGTTTATGTCGATGGAACATTTGGAAATGGTGGTTATACTTCTGCTATCTTAGATAATAAAAATACAAAGGTTATTTCATTCGATAGGGACGAAACTGTTCTTTCTCGTGTTGCTGAAGTAAAAGAAAAATATGGTGATAGATTTATATTTTTTCAGGAATGCTTTTCAAAAATTTTACCAACACTTCAAAAAAATAATATTGGTCCAGTTGATGGTCTTGTCCTTGATATTGGCGTTTCATCAATGCAGATTGATACACCAGAACGTGGCTTTTCGTTTCGATTCGATGCACCACTTTCTATGGCTATGGGGCAAAATGATTTGGATGCACGTGAAGTTATAAATAATTTTTCAGAAACTGAACTTGCTGATATATTTTATAAATATGGTGAGGAGCCAAGATCTCGTGCAATTGCTCGCCGTATTGTAAGTATTCGTGGTGAAAAACCAATAATTACAACATTTCAACTTGTCGATGTGATAAAAAATTTGGTTGGTGAATGGCAAGCATCAAAAGTAGTTCCTCGTGTTTTTCAGGCATTAAGGATTTTTGTAAATAATGAACTTGGTGAATTAGAAGGGGTTCTTTTGGATACAGAAAACATTTTAAAAAGTAATGGCCGTTTAGTCGTTGTGGATTTTCATTCATTAGAAGATAGAATTGTAAAGAATTTTATTAAATCAAAAACCGAACCAAAACAATCCGTATCTCGATACATACCAACAAATATTGAAAATAGTGAAAAATTATCCTTTAAAAATGTTAATAAAAATGCTATAATTCCATCAAAGGAAGAAGTGGAAGAAAACCCTCGGGCACATTCTGCAAAACTTCGCGTAATGGAAAAATTATAATTTTTATTAAGGGATAAAATTGAATAGATCAAAAGTTTTTTTATTTTTATCAGTTATATGTATAACAGAAGTTTTTCTTGCAATATTTTCATTTGTCTTGCAATGGAATATAAATCAGTTTGAAAAAAGTATAAATGCAAATAAAGAAGAATTGGCTCGTACTGATGTCGAAATAAAAATTCTTAAAACCCAAATTTCA
>JAILLX010000071.1 GCA_024692925.1 bacterium | reverse complement strand
AATCTATCTTCAAAAAATTTATAAATTTTCTTCCATTTTGAACCTTCTTCATTTGAAGCATCCACAACCCAAATCATATTTTTATAGAAATATTCTCTTTGATATAGTTCTTCATCTTTTATATGGGAATGTTGGAATTCGATAACAAATCCACTTGGTGTTCGAATATCTGCAATATTTTTTTCTCCTGTTTCTGAATACATTAAATATTCTTGCCAATCATCTGGAAAATTATTCTGCCAGTTTATATGCCAAGGTCCCTTATTTTCTTTATAAGGACATTCTGATTTTGAAGAATGGGACCAATGATGTGCTTTTATATTTCCGCATTTTGCAATTAAATCTTCTCCACAAAAAGGACATTTTCCTTTTAATCCTTTTTCTGGTCTTTGATGTTTATTATTTCCAACTATTGCAAACTGCATATTTTACTCCGTATCTATAATAGAGTCTACTTTGTACAAAATCTACTTTCAAGGAAAAATAAAACTCCCCATCGGATGATGAATAACAAATTCTCACAAAAAAAAATGAAATAATACACCAACTAAACACAGTAAAATCAATGAGTTAAGTTGGTGCAGATGGCCGGAATCGAACCGGCACGGACGTTTAAATGTCCGAGGGATTTTAAGTCCCTTGCGTCTACCTGTTCCGCCACATCTGCATAGGTAGAATTGCCAAAAAGCGAGTTCATTATACACTACTTCAGAAAATTTTCAAGCATTTTTTAAATACATTTAAGATTAGTGATATTTTTCGTTTCCTTATCATACTCAAATGAAAAACAAGCACAATTCCCAATTCGTATCTGTTCACTTAAAAATTTAAGTAATGCAATCTTAATAAACCCACCATGAGAAACAATCAGAATATTATCTTCTTCCTCCGGCACATCATCCATAAATTTCATAAATCGTGAAAAGACATCATCAAAACTTTCTGCATTAGGAAGCTTTCCCGAACCCACATCATTTCCACCACTAAAAATAGCATCCAAAAGTTTCTTTGCATCCTGTGGTAATTCAGAATAAATTTTACCCTCGACATCACCAAAACAAATTTCCCTTAACAAGGTATTAACCTTAACATCAACACCAATTGCCTTAGCAATAATATCAGCAGTCATATTCGCACGTTTAAGAGGACTTGAATAAACATATGAAACTGATACATTTGATAAATGCTTTGCTAATTCTTCTGCCTGTAAAATTCCGGTATCACTCAACGGTATATCAGTCGATCCCTGAATACGGCCAACCTTATTCCATTCCGTTTCACCATGGCGAACAAAATAAAAAGTTTTCTTCATACTATAACCTCAAAACTTTAAATCTCCAAAATCAGGCATATTTGCAAACTCTCCACTATCTTTAAGTTGCTTTGCCATATTCATAAGACCTTTAAGTCCACCCATATTATTCATTTGATCCATCAAAGATTTTGTTTTTTGATATTGGCGAATAAGTTTTTCCACATCAGAAACCAAAACACCAGCACCTTTTGCAATACGCTTTTTTCGCCCCATCAAAATTATATCAGGATTGCGTCTTTCCTTCGGTGTCATGGAAAGGATTATTGCCTCCTGTCTTTTCATCATACCATCATTCATACCAGCAGATTGAAGTTTTTCAGTCAATCCACCAATACCAGGAAGAAATTTCATAATCCCAGCAATAGAACCAAGACGTTTAACCTGCTTAAACTGAGCAAGCATATCTTCAAATGTGAATTGCCCCGACATCATTCGTTCAGCAAGACGACTCGCCTCTGCCTCATCAATTTTTTCTTGTGCCTTTTCAACCAATGAAACAATATCCCCCATACCAAGGATACGGCTTGCAATTCTGTCTGGGAAAAATAGTTCAAAATCATCAATTTTTTCACCACTTCCCAAAAACTTAACCGGCACACCGATACTTGCTTTCATTGAAAGTGCGGAACCACCCCTTGCATCACCATCAACCCTTGTCATAACAACACCAGTTAACGAAAGCACATCATTGAATGCACGGGCAATATTTATACCGTCTTGACCAACCAACGCATCGACACAAAGGAAAATATCAGATGGAGAAATTTCTTTCTTTATTTTTGAAATTTCATCCATCATTTCATCATCAATACTTACACGACCCGCAGTATCAACCAACACCACATCATAATCAGCAAAAATTTTTTTTGCCCTTTTTATAATATCAAACGGAGTTTCATTTTGAACAATCGGTAAGGTATCAACCCCTATTCTTTCACCCCAAATGGAAAGTTGTTCCCTCGCCTGTGGACGATAAACATCGGTCGAAAGCATAAGAACTTTTTTACCATATTTCTCGGTAATGAATTTACCAAGTTTTGCCGTAGTCGTAGTTTTACCACTTCCGTTAAGTCCAGCCATTAAAATGATATAAGGTTTCTTATCAAAGACAAAACCATCATTCTTTTCACCAAGCATTGAAACAAGTTCATCATTAACAATTTTCACAACTTGATTCGCAGGACTTACATCATCAATAATTTTTTGACCAATAGCTTTTTCTTCAATTCGTTTTAATAAATCTTTCACAACCAAAAGGGAAACATCTGCCTCCAAAAGAGCGATTTTTATTTCCCTTAATGCATCCTTTACATCACTTTCCGAAAGTTTATCTCTTCCACGAATTGCATCAAAAGTTTTAAGCAATTTTTTTGATAAAGATTCAAACATAGACTATCCTAATTTTTATTAGTTTATTGCACTTGGTTTTATATCAGCACCAAATATTTCTTTGATACCCAAAATTTCATCAACAAGAACATAAATATCTTTTAAATATTCACGTGCTGACAACGAAAACTTTGATGCATCATCTTCGTATTTTTCAATATAAAGTCTAATTGTTGCACCAACAGTACCAGTTCCAGAAAGGCGGAAGAAAATTCTAACATTATCCTTTGTTAAAATCTGCACACCCTGAGCCTTTGAAACTTCACCATTTACTGGATCGGTATAATCAAAAACTTCCTTCTTTGCTATTTCAAAATTACCATATTTTCTACCATCAATATTTGCAATTTTCATATCTTCCCAAAGTTTTGTTGCCTTTTCCTTATCAACACCTTCATAACTGTATTGGGAATAGAAAATACGGCCGTTTTCATTCCACATTTCACGAACTAATTCTTCAACTGATTTTCCAGTAATTGCTAAAATATTAAGCCAGAAAAGTATCGCAAAAATACCATCTTTTTCACGAATATAATCACCACCTTGACCAAAACTTTCTTCACCACAAAGATTGATTTTTCCAGCATCAAGCAAGCTTGCAAAAAACTTCCAACCAGTTGGTGTATTATAAACATCAAGCCCCATCTTTTTTGCAACTCTGTCAACTGAACTTGATGTAGGAATTGAACGAGCCACACCCGAAAGTCCATTTTTATAATATGGAATAAGTTTATGGTATTTTGTCATAATTGCTAAACAATCAGATGGTATAACATAAAATTTATTTCCAAGTATCATATTTCTGTCGCCATCACCATCACACGCACAACCAAAATCAGCCTGACCTGCCATCATATCATCAAAGAAATCCTTTGCATAAGTTGGATTTGGTTCCGGATGAACACCACCAAAATCATCCATTGGCACAGAATTCAAAATCCATTCACGCTTTGCACCAAGTCTATTTACAAAAATTTCAATCGCAGTTGGACCAGTCGAAGCATTCATTGCATTAAATCTAAATGTATGACCAGCCTTAAACCAACCACGAATTGCATCAAAATCAAACATAGATTCCATCAAATCTGCATAATCTTTTATTGGATCAAGATATTCAACTTCGCTCATATTTAATGCATCTTCATCCGAAATATCCAAAGTCAAATATTCAGAAATTGTTTTTGTTTCTTCGTAAATTGCATTAGTCACAGACTCCGGTGCACCACCACCATTTGACATCTCAACCTTTATACCAAAATCACCATTTATTCCACCAGGATTATGCGATGCCGAAAGAATAAATCCACCATCAGCATTATATTTTTTTATAATATTTGAAATCGCAGGTGTCGGAGCAACCAATTCACGGCCAACAACCAAAACTTTTTTAATACCATTTGCGACAAGCATTTTGATAAGTTTACCAAGTATAAGTTTTCCAGGATATCTTCCATCACCACCAATAACCCAACTTTCAAGTTTATCGCCATTATTTTTTCTAACAGTAATAGATGCCTGAACAAAATTTTCAAGATAGTTTGGTTCCATAAAAACTTTTGTCTGTTTCCTTAAACCACCAGTACCAGGTTTTTGATTTTCAAAAGGTTTTGTTTCAACTTTTACAATAGTCATAGTTATCTCCTTTATTATTTATAATATAGAAAATAACATAACACCTTTTGAAATGATAAGCAAGAAAGTTTTTATCTTAAGATATTACACCAATCATTATTGCTTTTCATTTGATTGCAAAGATTTTCAAGTTTTGCCTCACTTCCTGTTAAATAAAGTCTGTAAAACATTCCCTTTTCCGGAACATTTTCATATTTAACAGAAGGTTTTAATAAAGTAATCAAAGGATATTTTTCCTTCCAAATTTCAAGTCCTTTATTCGCTGTTTCTTCGGTTGTATAAGAAGCAATATGTGCAGTCAACACATCTTTTTCTTCAACTTTATCTTGGACATCAACAGTCTTTTGAACTGGTTTTTGTATGGTTGGAATTGAATTTATAATATCTTTTCTTTCCGATGAAACAACCGGTTTAATCAAAGGTTGAGGCTCAATAGTTGCCTCATTTTTCTTTTCCATACTACCACCCAAAGCATCCTTTTGTTCAACATTATTATTTTTCTTTATAATAAGAGGATGATTTTCCATACTTCCAGCTTTTTCATCAATAACATTTGATAAAATAATATCCGTTCCATCATATTTTTTCTGTGGTACTTGTTTTAAAACAAATGGTTCATTTTTTACTTCTTCATTATTTTTTATTTTTTCAGGAACAACAGGAATACTTTCTGGTTTAACATCCACAGTTTTAACTTTTTCCACATTATTATCATTAACATCAGGAATAAAAAAATCTTTTTCTAAATCTTTTTTTGCCTCATCCATAGCATTTTTATCTGCTTCTGGAAATGCAGGTGGAACAACATAAACAGGTTTAACTTCTTCCTTTACAATAACCTTTTGTTCTGGTTTTAAAAATTGTTCATTCTGAGTTTTAGAAACATTATTAAGTTCAGAAACATTAGCCTTTTCAATAACACTTGCATCTTCTTTTTTATTACTATTACTTACCAATGGTTCAATATCCGAAGTCGCACTACCAGCAACAGATTTTACCTCAACTGGCATCAAACTATGCCTATGATCAAAATCAGAAACTTGGTCCTTTATTTCATCAAATGGTTTATTGTAATCAACCTTATCTTCTGCAAAAACATTTTGTGAAAGAGATAATAAAGACAAAGTAAAAAGTAAAATTTTATTCATATTCCCTCCGAATAAACAAATTCTTGTGTTAATCATAAAAATATGATACAATATGAAAACGATAGGGGCAACAAAAAAATGAGTAAAAAATTTTTATTACAATCTGAAAAAAGAGATTCCGAAGAATTAACATCATTAAAATCAAAATATGATGACTTTAATAAACAATATGGATTCAGAAAGATAAATCCCGTATATATTTATTTTTCGGCTGGTATTTTAAGTATAATTTGGGCTGGCTTAATTGCATATTACGCAAGCAATAGTATTTACAATTGGTCTTCTTTTTTCAAAATGCTTCCTCATGAATTCGGTGGATTTTTAGCCGGCACAATTATGCCTATTGGTTTTATTTGGATGGTTGCCATGTACATTGACAGAAACATAAACTCCAATTACGAACATAAGGTAATCTATCCATTTTTACAAAGCATCATCGATCCTCATGGTGATACTTCTGTAATAACAAAAGTTATTACAAAAAAAATTGAAACAGAAACAAATGAATTAAAAAAGACAATTGATAAATTTGCTGAATATTCTGAAAAATTAGCATTAATACATAACGATATTACAAACGAAGTAAAGGCAACTATTTCTGCAATAAAAGAGCATGAAACTTCTGTTAAATCTATAACAAAAGAACTTAATGACTCAACTGATAATATCGATTTAAAAACAAGAAATATGTTATCCGATATTGAAAAACATATTGCAACACTTACTGATACAACTGATTATGCTGAAAAGAAAACAAATACTATAACCGAAAATCTTTTAACACAAACCGATCGACTTGAAAATACAGTCACAAAAACAGCTGAAATTGTCGAAGCCATTTCAAAAACAATTGATACAAATTCTGATAATATTGATAATTCTACTACTGATGCAGTAAGAAGGATTAAAGAAGTCGAAGCAACATTTGATACAATTAACGAAAGAATTTTATCATCATCAGAAATTGCTGAAACTCGTGCGAATCAAATACTTGATACCGTCACAACAAAATCTTCGGAATTTGTGACAAAGGCAAATACTTCTGCTGAACGTGTAAATTCTGTAATGAACAATATTACAAATTCTATTGATACAATTGAAAGAATTACAAACGAAAACGAAGCAACATCAAAACAAACGCTTGCAATCATCACCGCTCAATCAAACAATATGATTGAAAACCTTCAAAAACAAGCATCTCGTTTCGAAAATAATTCAAATTCAATTCTAAATATCGTCGCCCAAGTTGAAGAAAAATTTACAAATATTGATAAAGGTATCGGCTTGACTTCTGAAAATATAATCACTCATTTCAAAGACATTGCCCAAGAAATAAATAATCAAAAGGAAAACCTTTTCACTACATCCGCCGAAGTTGCTGAAAACATCAATAATGTTTCCGAAAAGATTTTATCTGAAAAGAATAATTTTATCACATCTATTTCTGATATAAAAGATATTGCACAAAACACCACATCCGAAATGAAGGTTTCATCCGGCGAAATTATATCCACATCTGATACAATCAAAAATGTCACAAAAGAAATAAGTGACCTTATGACTAACTCAAGCCATAACCTTAATAACCAAGCATCACTTACACTAAAGGTTGCTGGTGAAATAAAGGATACCTTGAGAAATGAAATAAATGAACTTGAAGAAGTTGCAAATGCCGTTGCTACCCAAAGCCGTATTGGTGAACTTTCTATCGAAGCACAAGGCAAAAAACTTTCTGAAATAACCGAAGATTTGATGATAAAAATTGGTTCTATGAACAATAAGATTTCATCAACAATTAACAACATTTTGAACCTAAGCGGTCAAATTGATAACAAACTTAATGCTATAAATGATACCATAATACAAAAAAGTTCACAGGCTGCAAAAATTATCAATGAGTCAATTGAACGAAGCTCTTCTTCAACCGATTCATTCAGAAATATTGCATCAACATTCTTGGAAAATTCGATGCGTACAAATACCGAAATTTCAAAAATTATTTCTGATTTGAAACAGGAAACTTTGGCTCTTGATTCTGCATCAAAATCAACCCGCGAACTTGTCGGAAACATATCATCCGAATTAATCCGTGCATCACAATCTTTACCTGAATTAAATTCAAATATTTCTGTAATTGATACAAATCTACAAAATACAAATTCAAGTATAGAACACTCAATTTCATTGACTCAGAAAAAGACTGCCGAATTGATAGAAAACCTTAATAATATTGAAAAGAAATTTTCTAAATTCGTAAGTGAAAAATCATCTGAAATAGAATATATTTCGAATTCTTCTGCACAAGCAATTACAAAAATTGCAAACTATACAAATAAACTTAGTGAAGACGCACAAAAATCACTTTCTGAATTTAAACTTCAATACGAAGCAGTCGAAGCATTAGCAAAAAAATCCCCTCACCAACAAGCAGAAAATAAACCAACTATTTCCAGCGAAAATTTCCTAAACGAAGCCGGATTTATAATTGAAAAATTAAACTCAATTTCCATTGATATTTCTCAAATTTTAAGTCCTGATGTAAGCCAAGATTTATGGCACAGATATAATGCTGGACACAAGAATGTATTTTCCCGCTATCTTGCAAAAATGCTTGATAAAAAACAAGTTGTTGCCCTTCAAAATTTAATTGCAAAAGATAAAAATTTAGAAACCCATATAAAATCTTTTGTATCCGAATTTAACAATATAATTGTAAAGGCATCCACAACTGATAAAAGCGAAATTTTGGTTGCCACACTTACATCAACCGATATTGGAAAAATTTATATGATTTTAAGGGAAGTTATAGCCTAATAATCAAACGGCGACCTAGAGAAAAAATCATCATCAATATCAGCAATTTCCATCTGAAATTTTGCCTCTTCGGAAAGTTTGGATAAATCCCAAGCCGGATACCAAACTACCTTAACCTCAACCTCGGCGACACCGTCAACACCTTCCACACTTTCCGCCACCCAAATTGGAATTTCATCAGCCATCGGGCATGTCGGAGAAGTAAGCGTCATCACAATATTAACATTACCAGTTTTTTTATCCAACTTCACATCATATATAAGTCCAAGATTATATACATCAATTCTTATTTCTGGATCAAAAACAAGTTGAAGAGCAGCAATAATTGCATCCTTATTTTTAAGTGGTTTTTCACCATTTTTTAACGGCTTTCCACGACGAATAATTATATCTTTAAGTTCTTTTACATCTGCATCTATTTGAATTTTTTCATCAACCATTTTTACCTCAACAAAGACAAAACATTTTTCAATGCATCAATAAATTTATCAATATCATTTTCATCATTATAAATACCGACAGAAGCACGAATACTACTATCCACACCAAAGCGATTATGAAGTGGTTCAGCACAGTGTTTTCCAACACGAACACAAACACCCTTTTGACCAAGCATAACACCAATATCAAAAGACGAAACACCATCCACAACAAATGAAACTATAGCATTAGATTTTTTTGAACTCAAAATCCTAACACCCGAAATTTTTAAAAGTTCTGATTGCAAATATTGTGTAAGTTTCAAACTATAATCTTCAATTTTTTCCATACCAATATTTTCTAAAAAATCAATAGCAGAACCAAGTCCAACCACCTCAGTAATAGGAGGAGTTCCCGCCTCAAATTTTGATGGAGCTTGCTTAAATATAACCTTATCCAAAGAAACACTTTCAACCATATCACCACCCAATTGATACGGAGGCATAACATCCAAAAGTTCCTTTTTTCCATACAAAATACCAACACCAGTTGGACCATAAATTTTATGACCAGAAAATGCATAAAAATCGACATCAAGCAAAGACACATCCAGCTTTGAATGCACAGTCAACTGAGCACCATCGACTAAAACCTTTGCACCAACAGAATGGGCAATTTTTATAATTCTTTGAATATCATTTTTCACACCCAAAACATTAGATTGTCCACTAACACAAACAAGTTTTACATTTGGTGATATATTTTTTTCCAGCCAATCATAATCCAATTCGCAATCATCAAGCACAGGCAAATATTTAACCTTTGCACAAACAACATCTTCCAAATTTTTCCATGGTAAAAGATTTGAATGATGTTCAATTTCGCTTACAATAATTTCATCATTTTTTTTAAGTAATTTTGAATAAGATGACGCAAGCAAATTTATCGCATCCGTAGTTCCCTTTGTAAAAATAATTTCAGAAGGATCTTTTGCACCAATAAACTTTGCTACTTTACCCCTAACTTCATCATAAAGTTCCGTTGATTTTTCCGAAAATTCATAAAGTCCACGATGAATATTTGCATAAGTTGTTTCATAAAATTTTGTCATACTTTCCAAAACACAATCAGGTTTTTGGGCACTTGCTCCACTATCCAAATAAACAATTTTTGGATTTTGTTTAAAAATTGGAAAATATTTTCTAAAATTACTCATAAAAAAATATACCTATTGCTTTTTTAATAAAACTTACTATATAATATAATATACTTAAAACAAATAAACAAGGAGAAAAAATATGGCATTCACAGCAGTAAATGATGTAAACTTTGAAGAAGAAGTTTTAAAATCTGATAAGGTGGTACTTGTTGACTTTTGGGCTCAATGGTGCGGTCCTTGCAGACAATTTTTACCTATTGTTGAAGAAGTATCTAATGAAATGGGTGATAAAATAAAATTCTGTAAAATGAATGTTGATGAAGGTAGAGAAACACCTGCAAAATATGGCATCACTGGTATTCCAACAATCATTATGTTCAAAAACGGTGAAGTTATTGCAAGCAACAGTGGCTCTATGTCAAAAAAAGCATTAACTGATTTCTTAAATGCAAACCTTTAATAAAAAAGGCAAAATGAAAGGAGGTCAATTATGACCAAAGATATGAAAAAAATCCTAGATGAAATAGTTCTTCCTGAAAATTATAAACCATCTGAAAAAGAAGAATATATGTGTCCTATGCAACTTGCATATTTCAGAAAAAAACTTCTTGATTGGAAAAATGAACTTTTAACAGGAAGTGAAAATGCAAGAAAAACTTTGGTTGAAGAAACATCTGGCACTTACTCAACTGCTGGTGACGATATTGACCGTGCAAATGACGAAGCATTAAAACAACTTGAACTTCGCACTCGTGATCGTGAAAGAAAGGTAATCGCAAAAATTGATGCCGCACTTCAAAGAATTGAAAATGGGACATTCGGTTATTGCGAAATTACTGACGAACCAATCGGACTTAAAAGATTGGAAGCTCGCCCTGTCGCAACTATGACTGTTGAAGCACAGGAAGAACACGAAGCAAAGGAAAAACTATACAACAACTAATGTTTCAAACATTAAAAAATTTCCCCGTCACAATGGCGGGGATTTTTTGTTTTTTACATATTTTCAAATAATTTATTCACAAGTGCGACACAAACACCACTCATTCCCTTTGGAGCAAGATCATTTCCCTTTGACCAAGCCGTTCCTGCAATATCAAAATGAACCCAAGGAACATCTTCAACAAAAAACTTTAAAAATTCAGCCGCAGTAATAGAACCCGCATACCTTGGCGGATTACCAAGATTTCGAACATCAGCAATATCTGACTTTATCATATCAGCAAATTTTTTCCCAAGTGGAAGTTGCCAAACATCTTCACCTGTAATTTCAGATGCATTTTTAACCATTTTAACAAGGTTATCATCATTTGAAAAAATTCCAGTTGTTTCCTCACCCAATGCAACCATAACTGCACCAGTCAAAGTTGCAAAATCTAACATAAATTGAGGTTTAAATTTTTGAACAGCATATGTAATACAATCTGCAAGCACAAGACGTCCTTCCGCATCAGTATCCAAAACTTCAACTGTCTTACCACTCAAGGATTTAACAACATCACCCGGTTTATACGAAGCCCCATCCGGCATATTTTCAGCAATACCAATAACACCTGTCACATTGATATTCATCTTTCGTTTTGCAATACTTTCCATAATACCAACAACTGTCGCAGCACCAGTCATATCGCTTTTCATTTCATCCATACCCTTTGATGGTTTAATACAAATTCCACCACTATCAAAGCAAAGTCCCTTTCCAATCAAAGCAATAGTATTTTTCGATTTTTTATTTCCAGTATATTGCATTGTCACAATATAAGGTGGATTTTGTGAACCAGAACCAACTGCCAAAATTAAATTAGCACCAAGTTTTTTCAATCTCTTTTCATCAACAACATCAACTTTGATACCAAATTTCGAAAGTTTTTTTGCTTCATTAACAAATGCAGTAGTATTCAAAACATTTGATGGTTCATTTGCTAAATTTCTTGTTGTAATAACACCATCGGCAATTGCATTTACATCATTAAAATCCTTCTCTGATTTTTTTGGATTTTCAGAATAAATATTAAAAGTTAAATCAACTTTTTTCTCATTCAATGTTTTATATTTATCAAAAGAATAAGTCCTAAGTATTGCACCATACGCAATTGCAAAATTTTTATCATCATCAAAATTATCAAGTAATAAAATAGATTTTTCCTTTTTTATTTTCAAAAGATGAGCCCCTATAATACCACCTATTTTATTCAATTGTTTGTCATCAAGTTTCATCAAATCGCCAAGACCGACCAACATAATTTCATCCGAAAAAATATCTAAAATTTCACCAAATTTTCCAGTAAAACTCGAATTTTTTATGGACTTAGAAATAACCCCATTCAACTTTTTTTCAAAACTTTGGGTAAAGGTTGAAAATTTTACCCCCTCATACACACCCAATATTTTTACGCCACATTTTTTATCAATATCCGAAGTAAATTTAATATTCATCTTTCCCCCTTAAGCTTTTATTGAAGTTATAAATAACTTTTCCGCAGCACTAACCGCCTCTGGTGTAATTTTATCACCCGAAATAATTCTTGCGATTTCATTTACACGTTGTGGCTCTGAAAGTTGTTCCACCGAAGTAATAGTTGCATTTTTCTGTGCATCAAAATATTTTGAAACCTTAAAATGATGATTTCCAAACGATGCGACCTGTGGCGAATGAGTCACAACCAATATTTGTATTGATTTCGAAAGTCTTGCCAATCTTTCACCAACAGCCGATGCCGTAGCACCACTTATTCCAGTATCTACCTCATCAAAAATCATTGATGAAATAATCGACGCATCAGAAATAACAACCTTTATTGCCAAAGTAAATCTTGCAAGTTCACCACCAGATGCAATTTTATGAATATAATTTTTTGTTCCACCAAAATTTGTTGAACCCATAAAACAAACAGAATTTATACCATTTGCAGAAAATTTATTTTCATCATTTTCTTTTGAAACAACAACCTCAAATGTCGCCTTTTCAAGTTTTAATGGAGGAAGTTCCATCATCACTTTTTCACTTAACATTTTTGCATAATTCGACCTAACATCCGAAAGTTTATTTGCAACCTCAAGGTAATTTTCCTTTGCTTTTTGCTCTTCTGCTTTCTTTTCATTCAAAACTTCATCCGAATTATTTATATTCTCAACGGTACGTTTCAAATTTGCCATAAATTCAGGAAGTTCATCAGGTGTGACCTTATGCTTACGTGCAAGTTCACGAATAGAAAAAAGTCGTTCTTCGGTTTGTTCCAATGTCGAAGTATCACCATCATTTTCCGAAAGAATTTGTTTCAATCTCTCATATGCATCCGAAAGATTTGATGTTGCATTTTCCAATTCTGAAACAACAGAATTTATATTTTCATTTTTTGCATCATCCGGAATTCTTTCCAAAGCATAATTTGCATTTGCAATAAATTTTTCCGGCTCATCACCATATTTTGAAAGATACTCAAACGCATCTTTTATCGATGTAATAATTTTTTCCGAATTCATCAAAATATGACGTTTATTATTAAGTTCTTCTTCCTCTCCCTTTTGCGGATTAAGGTTTTCCAATTCCAAAAGGTTATGTTTCAAATAATCTTCATCTTCCTTTGCCTTTGCAAAATTTGCTTCAAGTTCAGATAATTCTTTTTTTACTTTTTGCCAATTTTGAAAAGCCCCCCTACACTCATCTTTCAAATCGCCATCATGTGCAAAATTATCAAGTATATTTATATGTGTCGCAGGATTAAGTAAACTTTGATTATCAAATTGACCATGAATTTCAATCAATGTATCACCAATAAGTTTTAATGTCGAAAGACTTACTGGAATATCATTTATAAACGATTTATTTTTACCATCCTTATTAAGTGTACGGCGAAGTATTATTTCAAAATGTTCACCAACTTCAACATCCGACACAATATCATTTTCAATCAAAAGTTTAACTGATGGATGATTTTTTGAAACATCAAAACTTGCAATAACTGACATATTATCACATCCATTTTTTATCATAGATGTATCACTTCTTGAACCAAGAGCAAATGACACTGCATCCAAAAGTATAGATTTACCAGCACCAGTTTCACCAGTCAAAACAGTTAACTTATGCCCAAACGAAAGTTCCAAACTTTCAATCAAAATAAAATTTTTAATAACTAAATTAGTAAGCATTTTCTATCCATTATATTTTATCACTGTATTAATCATTTTTGCATTTTTTAAATTAGTAATGATATTATTAAGATGTTCCAAATCCTTCACATCAATAACAAACATAATATCGACATATTCTTCTGTCCTACTTATAATTCTAATATCTTCAATATTTGCATTTTCCTTCGCAAGAATAGATGTAATTTCATTCAATACACCCGGTGAATTTTTTGCAAGCACAGAAAGTTTTGTTTTAAATGTAGAATTTTTAAGTGCTGTATAATCATTCCAATCAAGTTTAAATAACTTTTCAGGCATACTTTCATACTTATGTAAATTTTTACAATCTTTTTTATGAATAGTAAATCCCTTCCCCGTATGAATAACACCAACAATTTCATCCCCCGGAACCGGCAAACAACACCTTGCAAAAAACACAGGTATATTTGCCAAAGTTTCACTTGAAACATTTTCCTTTTGTTTTGCTTTTTCAAAAGTATTTTTTTCAATTGCATTAAAGAATGAATCAATATCAAATGTATGCTTATGATCATTAATTTTAAGTTCCGGATAAATAGAAAATAACACATGTTCCGGAGTATATTCCCTTGACCCGACAAGTAAATATAAGTCATCCACTGTTGATGCTCCATATTTATTAAAGACAGGCACAAGTTTTTTCTCACTGAAATCTTTTTTATAATGATCGAACGCAGTTTGCAAAAGTTGTTTTCCAAATAAAATTGTTTGCTGTTTTCTTTGTTGTTTTAAAAAATGTCTTATTGCATTTTTTGCCTTTAATGTGACAACAAACCTTTCCCATTCCGGAGATGGAGTTTGTGTCTTTGACATCAAAATTTCAACCATATCACCAGTTTTAAGTGGTGTACGAATATTTTTTATAACCTTATTGATTTTTGCACCAACACATTGATTTCCAACATTAGAATGAATTTCATATGCAAAATCAAGTGCCGTTGCACCAATTGGAAGAGCCAATAAATCACCCTTTGGTGTAAAGCAAAAAATGGAATCAATAAATGACGACAATTTTGTATTTTCAACAATTTCATCTGGAGAAGAAACATGTTGTATAGCATTAACCATATTCCTTAACCAATCAAAATCCTTTGATGTTGTATCTGTTTTGCCCTGCTTATAAAGCCAATGAGCCGCATATCCATACTGTGCAACCTTATCCATTTCTTTTGTACGAATTTGTATTTCAATTCTTTTTCCTGATGGACCGACAACACTGGTATGAAGTGATTGATATTTATTTGGTTTTGGCGTAGAAATATAATCCTTAAACCTATTTGGTATCATTTTATAAGTTG
>JAILLX010000044.1 GCA_024692925.1 bacterium | reverse complement strand
ATTATTTATACAACACTTGATAATAAAATACAGAAAACAGCAGAAAATATTGTAAAAAGCTATCTTAATAGTGATGGGGAAAAATATAAATTTTCTCAGGTTGCAACTGTTGTACTTAATAATCAAGGTGAAATTTTAAGTATGGTTGGAGGAAGTGATTATACACAAAGTCAGTTTAATCGTGCAACACAAATGAAACGTCAACCTGGTTCAACATTTAAACCTTTTGTTTACCTTGCTGGTATAGAATATGGTTTGAAACCTGATGATGAATTTGAAGATAAGATTACATCAATTGGCGAATGGGCTCCAAGAAATCATGATGATAAATATTTGGGTACGGTAAGTATGGCGGTTGCGTTGGAAAAATCACTTAATACTGTACCAGTACAAATTGCAAAAATTATTGGACTTTCCAATATTATTAAGACTGCACATAAACTTGGACTTGTTGATAAATTAAGTAATGATTATTCGATAATTCTTGGAACTTCGGATACATCACTTTTGGATTTAACATCGGCGTATGCAACTTTTGCAAATAAGGGGTATGGTGTTATTCCTCATCCAATAAGAAAAATTACTACATCTTTGGGTGATGTTATTTATGAAAGAAGTGGAAGTGGTGTAGGGCGACTTGTTTCAGAGGAAAATGTTGAAACTATGAATTCAATGCTTAGGAATGTTATTGAAGGTGGAACAGGTGCAAATGCCAATATTGCAGGAGAAATGGTTTTTGGTAAAACAGGAACTTCGCAAAACAATCGTGATGCATGGTTTATTGGCTATACACCAAAGTATATTGCGGGTATTTGGATTGGAAATGATGATAACACTTCTATGAGTAATAGTAGTTATGGTGGTACTATTCCAGCAAAGATTTTTAAGACTTTGATGACTTATGTTATTGTGCATTGATTGTGAATTTTTCTCTTGTTTTTTTACATCAGAAGACTATAATATATAAATCTATACTTGAGTTAGTATAGAATATCTTAAAAAAATGAAAGGCGTTAAAATGATTAAAATAACTTTTCCAGATGGAAAAAATAGGGATTTTAATAGTGGAGTTACGGGGTTAGAAATTGCAAATTCTATCTCTACATCACTTGCAAAATCGGCATTGTTTGTTAAGTTTAATGATAAATATTTGGATTTGAATGCTACAATTACCACCGATGGAACTGTTAATATCATTACCGCAAAAGATAAAGAAGTTTTACCTCTTTTAAGACATACTTGCGCTCATGTTATGGCACAGGCAATTAAAAGACTTTATCCATCAGCAAAGTTGGCTATTGGTCCGGCTATTGAAAATGGATTTTATTATGATATAGATTGTGAAGAAAAAATCACAGCTGAAGATTTTGCAAAAATTGAAAAAGAAATGGCAAAAATTGTATCTGAAAATCTTTCTATTGAAAGAAAGGATATGTCAACTTCGGATGCAAAGAAATTCTTTTTGCAAAATGGTGAAAGTTATAAGGTTGAACTTATTGATGATTTGGAAAAAAATGGTGTTAGTGAAGTAAGTATGTATTCACAAGGTGAATTTACTGATCTTTGCCGTGGTCCACATCTTCCTTCGACATCAAAGGTTGGTGTTGAAACATTTAAACTTACATCTGTTGCTGGTGCATATTGGCGTGGTGATGTAAAAAATAAGATGCTTCAAAGAATTTATGCAACTGCTTGGACAAGTAAGGCTGATTTGGAAGCATACCTTAAAATGCAGGAAGAAGCAGAAAAACGTGATCACAGAAAAATTGGTGTTGCGATGGATTTATTCCATTTTGAACCTGATTATGCTCCTGGTGCTGTTTTCTGGCATCCAAAGGGATGGAACCTTTTCCAAAAACTTATTTCTTATATGAGAAATAAACAACTTAACAATGGTTATGTTGAAGTATCAACACCAACTATTATGAATCGTGGTCTTTGGGAAACTTCAGGACATTGGGAAAAATATAAACATAATATGTATACTGCTACTGTACAGGATGAAGATACAGAATTTGCAGTAAAGCCTATGAATTGTCCTGGTGGAGTTTTGATTTATAAGCAAGGTATTAGAAGTTATCGTGATTTGCCAATCAGAATGGCTGAATTTGGAAAAGTAGATAGATACGAAGCTTCCGGTGCATTGCATGGACTTCTTCGTGTTCGTGAATTTACTCAGGATGATGCTCATATTTTCTGTACTCGTGAACAGATGGAAGAAGAATGTATCAGAGTTATCAAACTTATTATGGAAATTTACAAGGAGTTTGGTTTTGATAATGTTCGTATTAAACTTTCTACACGTCCAGAAAAGAGAATTGGTTCTGATGAAGTTTGGGATATGACTGAAAAGGCATTGGCTAATTCACTTGAACATCATGGATATGAATATACAATTTTCCCTGGGGAAGGTGCGTTCTATGGTCCAAAGTTAGAGTTCGTTCTTCGTGATGCGATTGGTCGTGATTGGCAATGTGGAACATTACAGGTTGATATGAATCTTCCTGAACGTTTTGATATAAGCTATATTGGTCAAGATGGTGAAAAACATCGTCCAATTATGCTTCATCGTGCATTATTTGGAAGTCTTGAAAGATTTACAGGTATTTTGATTGAAAACTTTGCTGGACATTTGCCACTTTGGCTTTCTCCGGTTCAGGTTGCTATTGCAACAGTTTCAGAAAATACTGTGCCTTATGCAGAAAAGGTTAATAAACTTTTGAATGAGGCTGGACTTTCAACAATACTTGATACAAGTAAAGAAAAAATCAGTTATAAGATTCGTCAACATTCTACTTCAAAAATTCCAGTTATTGCAGTGATTGGTGATAAAGAATCTGAGGCTGAAACTGTCACAATACGCCGTATTGGTAGTGATAAGCAAGAAACTTTGGCTTTAAATGAGTTTATTAACATATTGAAAACAGAGGCAAAAATTTAGTCTAAAAAAATACTTGTTTTTTGTCATTTTATGTGTGATAATAAATTGGTCAATAAAAACGAAAGGATATGAAAATGAAAAATACTTTAAAAACATTGGCATCTGTTGCATTGGTTGCTGCTTTGGCTGCTTGTTCAAACGAAGCTCCTGAATCAGAATTTGTTGATGATGGATCAGAAGTTTCAATTTCTTCTGAAGTAAAGGGTGTTGTTGCTGGTTCACAAGAAGATTTGAACGCACGTGCAGGAAATGCTGTATATTTTGCATATGACAAAGCATCTTTGTCAGCAGAAGCTACAAGAACTTTGAAAAAACAAGCTGCATGGTTGAAAATGTATCCAAATGTAAACATCATCATCGAAGGAAACTGTGATGAACGTGGTACAAGAAAATATAACCAAGCTCTTGGTGAAAAACGTGCAAATGCTGCAAAAAGATACTTGATTGCTCAAGGTATTTCTGCAAAACGTATCACAACAGTTTCATATGGTAAAGATAAACCTGCTGTTCTTGGTAACACAGAAGAAGCTTATGCTAAAAACCGTCGTGATGTAACAATTATTGCAAAATAATTTTACTTTGACTAAAGTTTAAAACCTCCCTGTTTTTATGGGAGGTTTTTTTTATTTGATTTTATAAAAATTATTAATTAAACTTTATGTGAATGTAGTTTGAAACTATATTCGTATTTTTTTAAATATGGGACTGTCGTTGGTCTTTATAGAGAAAAACACAAATGTGTTTATGTTCCCCATGCTTTGTGGGGAGGTTTTAATATATGTTCAAGGAGAAATCCTAAAAATTAAAACAGTCATCTCTATATGATTAACGAACTCCCCGCTATTTAAAAAATAGTGTTTTTTTTGTTTAATTAAAAAAGGAGTTTAAAATGAAAAAACTTATATTATTAACTTTATTAACAACATTATCATTGAATGCTTCAGCATCGGATAAACAATTTATCAGTTTTGGAATTGGTAAGACAAAAGATTCTGTTACTCTTAATGATCTTGGAGAAACAAAATTGGATGGTTCTTCATTTTCTTTGGAATATGGTAAATTTATAGAATCTACTGAAAAAGATATTTTATTTGCTGTATCAGGAGAATTTGCACAATATAATACAAAAAAGACTTTTGTTCTAGATGATGAAAAAGATGAAGTTAAAATTCCGACATTAGCTTTGAATGGTTATGTTATTTATTCAAAAACAGAGTTTAAGCCATACGTTGGTTTGGGATTAGTTGTTTCTACAGGTGAAAAATTAAATATTACTGAAATTTCAACAGGTGATAAACTTAGTTTAAAATCAGAATCTTTTAACTTGGGTGTACAATTTAAGTTAGGTGGAATGTATGCTGTTAATGAAATGTGTAGTGTTGGTGTAGAATATAAATACTTAAATCTTAATTCCGATTTGGATAAAATGAATGGATTTGATATTAGTAGTGAATTGAAAAATAAAGTTTCTACAGTACAACTAAAATTATTGAGAAATTTCTAATTTTTAAGATTTAAAACCTCCCTGTTTTTATGGGAGGTTTTTTGTTGCCTTTATCTTTTTTTTGTTTTACTATAGAGCAGTATTAAACAGAGGGGAAAAATAAGATGAAAAAAATGATTGGTTTATTGTTTGTTTTTATGTTGTGTTTATCAAATATTTCTTTTGCTCAAAATGTAGGGCAGGGGAATGTTGAGGCGTTGGAAAATATCAATCAAAGTTTAGAGCGAATTGAATCTGCGATTACATCTTTGACTTCGCAAAGTGAAGAAAATGTTTACAATCAGAAAAAGGCAAAAGCTGAAAATGAAGTAGTTTTGAAGGATATAAAACTTCAGATAAAAGATATTGTCGATGCACAGGAAAAAATTTCAAAAGATGTTTATTCTCAGAAAATTGAAATAGAAAATCTTAAAAATATTGTTGCAATGCTTCAGGAAAAATTGGCCTTTGTTGAGAAAGTTAAAGTAAGGGAAGTGGAAGAAAAAAAAGAAGAGGAAAAGGCTACTAAAAATCCAACTGATTTGTTGCTTGTTGGAGTATCGCAGGATGTAAAGGAACAAAAAATTACTGATGATGAAAGTTTTAAGTTGGCGATGGAAAATTTTGATAAAAAAGATTTTACCGAATCGGCGATAAATTTTGCCTCTAATTTAAAAAATTTTCCAGAGGGAAATAATTTCCATAAAAACCTTTTGTATTTAGGTCTTTCAATGCAAAAGTTGGAAAATAAAAATGGTGCATGTACTGCTTTTTCAAAAATTATAAATTCAAATGAACAGATTGAAAATGATGTTAAGGATGTCGCAACAAAGGAATTTAATACTTTGAATTGCGGTGTTGATAAAGAGGAAGAGAAAAAATAAATATGATGTCGGCAACTAATGATTATATTGATGTTTTAAAACTTTATGAAGAGTCAGGTATTGATGAATCTTATGGTGATGAACCATATAGTTTTTTTGCCGATAAATCGAATATCTTTGTTAAAGAAACAGTTGTGTTGCCTAAAAAATCGGATGTTAATATTTCAATTTTAAAGGCAAAACAAGAGGCGGAAAAGTTGGTTGCTTCTGTTGATAATTTGGATGCACTTCAAAAGACACTTTCTTCGTTTACACTTAATCCTCTTTCTAAATTTGCGAGCCATTGTATTTTTGGTGTTGGTGTCGACAATCCGAAATTGTTGGTAATAACAGAGATGCCAAATAGTGAAGAAGATAGAAGTGGTGAGGCTATTTGTGGTGCGACTGGTGAAATGTTTAAGAAAATTTTGTCGGCGATACATTGTTCTGTTGATGAAAATACTTATACTTTTCCGGTAAGTCCTTTTCGTACACCGGGGGCAAGGATTCCAACATCTGAGGAAATGGAAATTTCAATTCCTTTTATGAAAAGGTTTATTGATATATTAAAGCCAAAAGTAATTCTTACTATGGGTGGGTTGCCAACAAATGTTTTGCTTTCACAAAACCAACCAATTACTGCAATGCGTGGAAAGTGGTTCGAATATAATGGTATTCCGGTAATGCCGACTTTTGCTTTGACTTATCTTTTGAATAATATAGAGGCAAAAAGAAAGGCTTGGGCTGACTTGCAACTTTTGGCTGAAAAACTTTAACTTATTTTTCGGTAAGTTTAAATTCTATACGACGATTTTTTTGTAAGGCTTCTTTGTTTGTTCCTTTATCAAGAGGGTGAAATTCGCCAAATCCTGTTGCAGCAAGTCGATTTTCAGGGATGCCTTCGGATATTAAAAAGTTTACAACAGATACTGCACGTGCAACGGAAAGTTCCCAATTGGATTTGAATTTGTTTCCTTTGATTGGGTTTTTATCTGTGTGTCCATCAACACGTAAAATCCAATCTATATCATCAGGGAAAGCCTTTATTGAATCCTTTAAAATTTTTGCAATTTCTTTTAGCTTTTCTTTTCCTTTTTCCCCGATTTCAGCAGATTCAGCAGTAAAGAAAACTTCGGATGGAATAACAAATCTGTCGCCAACCATAACGAAATTTTTATTTCCCATAACGGCATTGGAAAGTTCTTCGAAAAATGTTGAACGGACCTTAAAAAGTTCGGCAGTTTTATTTGCCAAGGCACGGTTAAGTTTTTTGCCAAGTTCGACTATTTGAACTTTTTGCCATGAGATATATTTGTTTGTGGATTCAAAAACATCATTTAATTTTTGCATTTCTCCGGTTAATTTTGAAACAGTGTTTTTAAGATTTTCTTCACTGTTTTGAAGTGCTTTTACTTGATTATCTTTCTTTATAATATCACCTTCAAGTTGGAGAATAAACATATTAAGTTCGGCAACTTTGTTTGAAAGTTGTTCGTTTTTTATTTCTTCTTTCTTTGCATCGGTTTTGGTCATATCAAGGACAGAATAAAGTTCTTCCATATCAGATTTTGCAAGGTCTGTTTCTTTTTGGGCTTTTTCCAAATCTTCTTTTACACCACGCACATTATTTATAAGAGCTTTGTTTAATTTATCTTTTTCTGCAATAATTTTTTCAAGTTCGGTAATTCTGTCATCTTTTGAATTTTGGGAATTGATACTTGATACAAAATTCATTAGCATAAAAATAACAACAACAAACAGCATAAGAATCAAAAGATTACTCATCACATCAACAAATGATGGCCACAAAGATGTTTGATTTTCTGAATAATGTTTTGACATATTTTTTTCTCTTACTTTGAATTTCTTGATTGAATTATGTTTGTAATAATTGTTTGTATTGGTTTGTTATAAGATGTGTTTTGATAAAGTTTTATCAAATCAGAGTTTAACATACCATCCAAAATGTAAAATAATTCTTTGAATGTAATATCTTTAATTGATTTTACTTCAGTTGTAATAATTTCATCAGAAATTCCAGAAGCTTTTAATTTTTCGTGGATTACAGCGGCAACATCTCTGCATGCTTTTTCTTCTCTTTCAAAAGCTTCATCATATGCAGGATTTTCTGTTGAAGTTTGAATTTTTATTTTTTCACCAAATACGTCTGTGATTTTTTTCATTTTATTTTTCCTTTATTTGAGATGCACGAATTAAAGTTTGTCCGTTTGAAAGGTTTATTTTTTCTTTTTTACTTTTTAGCTCTTTACTTAAATCATTATTTTCTTTTTTTAATGGTTTGTGACGGCGACGAAGTTCATCATTAATAAGTTTTTTTGTGATAGAAGCATCTTTTGCAATTTCTTTTAATGAGTAAATTTCATTAAGTGAAAAACTTTTTAGTAAATTTTGAAATTTTGAAAAAGACATTGTATTTTCATCTTCTTCGGTAGGTGAAAGATAAATTTGTTTTCCGCTTTGAAAACCAAGTTTTATTATGTATCCACTTAAAAAATTATTTTCAAAAATAGCAATTATTTTATCGTTATTTTTTTTCATTTTTCCCCTCCGTTACTTTTTATTTTTTTCATTTGTCATAGATATTGTTTTTGCAAGTAAACGAATATCGGATGATATTTTTTCTGTCATATCAGTAAGTCCAAGATCCATATTTTTAATATGATCACGAGTTTTATCATCCATACCGAATCCAGACTTTGAAATTTTTACAAGGTCGTTAAGTACAGGGTAAAGTTTTTCCGGTGCGACAGAAATTCTTTCCATAACTTTTAATTTTTCTTGCATCTGTTTTGCAAGTTTTGAACTTTCATCTGCCATTAATGCCATCTTTTTTGCGACATCAGAATTTGTATCAACTGATTTCATAACAGTTTTTTGGAGTATATTAATATTATCAGCTGTTTGTTCAAGCATTGCTTGGAGATATGTGATGATTGAACCGTCACCTTCGGCAAGTTGGCTTGATGAAACAATACGTGTATATCGGGTCATATTTTCTTCTAATTCATTATAAAAGAAGTGTTGAGCAAGTGTTGATTGTAATTGCAAAAATCCAAGGATGAGGGAGGCTCCCAATCCAAAAAGTGATGTGGAGAATGCTGTACCCATTCCGGATAGCGGTCTTGAGATATTCATTTTTAATGTTTCAAATACAGCCATAATATTTCCGTTTTGGATGTTTAGGTTTTTTACAATGTCGCCAAATGAACCGATAGTTAAAAGGAGACCCCAGAATGTTCCAAGCAATCCAAGGAATACTAAAACTCCGGAAAAATATGATGATGATTCTTTTGAATCGTGAAGTCGAGCATCTACTATATCAAGAAGTGTACGCATTGTACCAGCTTCGAGATATGGACGATATGCTTTTCTGTGTTCTTTTAATAAAAAGGCAACAGGTGATATTATTTTAGGAGCAGAGGAATCTTTTTCTTTGCCGGCGAAAAAGTCATTTATCCATGTGGAATCATTTATCAAAACTACTACATTTTTGAAATTTAGGAATGTTCCGAATATAAATACGGCAAAAATAAATGTGTTTAAAATTTTACTTGAGTTAAAAATGATTCTTAATTGTCCGGAAAGCATACCTAGTAAGCAAAGGACAAAGAAAAGGAACATACTCATTCTTATAATGCAAGAAAAAAGTCCAGTTTTCCTTATGTATATGGCTTCTGGATTTATATCAGATTTTAATTTTCTTTTAAACATAATCTACCCCTATTTTTTTCTTTTTAGACAAAATAACATTAATATTGTCGATTGT
>JAILLX010000022.1 GCA_024692925.1 bacterium | reverse complement strand
TGCAACGATTGATAAAAAAGTTCTTGTTATAGATTTTGATCCACAAGGAAATGCAAGCACAGGTTTTGGTATTGAACAAAATGAAAGAAATGAAGATATTTATTCTTTACTTTTCGAAAGAAATAATTTTAAAGATACAATAAAGAAAACTAAAATTAAAAATTTAGATGTAATTCCAGCTTCTATTGACCTTTCGGCTGCGGAAATAGAACTTGCTAGTATGGAAGAAAAAACTTTGAAATTACGCTCACTTTTCAAAAAAAATCAATTTTTATCAGAATATGACTATATATTAATAGATTGCCCACCAGCACTTGGTTTTTTAACACTTAATGCTTTGGGTGCTTCAGACTCGGTAATGATACCTTTACAATGTGAATTTTTTGCATTGGAAGGTGTAAGTCATCTTATGAATACAATTCAACTTGTTCAACAAAATTTCAATAATGAGCTGGAAATTGAAGGTGTTTTACTTACTATGTATGATAGAAGAAATAAACTTTCCGAGCTTGTTGAAAAAGATGTTAGAAGTTGTTTTGGTGAGTTGGTTTTCAATACTGTAATTCCAAGAAATGTAAGAATTTCAGAAGCTCCATCACATGGAAAACCAGTTATTTTATATGATTTAGATTGTATGGGAAGTCAAGCTTATATAAACTTAGCTGCTGAATTTTTAACAAGAAATGAAAATAAACTTAAAAAGGTTGCTTAAAAGAGGGTAAAATGAAAGTAGAATCAAGATTAGGTAAAGGTTTATCAACTTTTTTTGAAAATAAACAAGAAAAAGTTCCTGTTTTTCAAAATCCAAATTCAGATGAAAAAACAGAGCAGGGAGATATAAAATATATTCCTATTGGAAATATTATTCCAAATAAAGATCAGCCAAGAAAAACTTTTAAGGATGAACAATTAAAAGAACTTGCTGTTTCAATTGAAAAAAATGGTGTTTTACAACCAATACTTGTTAGAAAAGATAAAAATAATCCTGTTATGTTTGAAATTATTGCTGGTGAAAGAAGATGGCGTGCTGCAAGTTTTGCCGGAATCAATGAAATCCCAGCTATAATCAAAGATTTATCTGATAAAGAAACTTTTGAAATAGGTTTAATTGAAAATTTACAAAGAGAAAATCTTTCACCTATTGAAGAAGCAAGTGGTTATAAAAAACTTATGACTCTTTACGGCTATACACAGGAAGATATTTCAAAAATTATAAATAAAAGTCGTTCATATATTGCAAATGTTTTGCGACTTCTTTCTTTACCAGAAGAAGTACAAGATATGGTAAATAATGGCGATTTATCATATAGTATTGCAAGAACCTTGGTTGGAAAAGAAAATCCATTAAAAGTTGCAAAATCTATCCTTAAAGGTGATATGACAGTTAAGGAAGCAGAAGATATTGTTAAACCTGCAAAGAAAATAAGAATTGCTACTGAGGAAGAAAATTCACTTACAGCAGAATTGATTTCGTTAAAGGAAAATCTTTCTGATACCTTGAATGCAAAAGTAGATATAAAACTTAAAGGTAAAAAAGGTGAAATTGTTATAAAGTTTAATGATTTGTCTGAACTTAACAATATAACAACTAAATTAAATAATATATAAGTAGTTTTTGTTGTAGGGCTTGTGAAAACTGTTTATTAAAAGTTTTGAGTCTAGTTATTAACAGAAAAAATTTATTTTCATCCTATGGAATCCCTGAAAACTGGGATTCTTTTTTTAGTTATTAACAATTTTTTAAATTTTACCAAAGTTATTAACATGTTAATTAAAATGTTTATTGATTTAAAAATGTGAAAATATTAACATAATCTTAAAAGTTATTAACAATTTATTAACAGTTTAGAAAAAAATGAGTGAAAAAATAGTTATTGGTGGTGTTTATCAACACTTTAAGGGAAATAAATATAAGGTGTTGGCTGTTGCAAAGCATAGTGAAACTTTGGAAGAAATGGTTGTGTATCAGGCATTGTATGGGGCTGGGGATGTTTGGGTGCGACCAATAAATATGTTTTTGGAAGATATTGAAAAAGATGGAAAAATCATTAAAAGATTTCAGTTTATAAAATAGTTGTTGATTTTTTTTTTAATTGGTATACTATAAACACATCTTTTGGGGTGTCGCCAAGTGGTAAGGCAGCGGATTTTGGTTCCGCCATTCGTTGGTTCGAATCCAGCCACCCCAGCCACTTCAAATTTTCATTGTTAAGATTTTTATTCAAAAATAAACAAAAAATTGAAAACTATGGTTTAAATTAGAGTTTTTTATTTACAAATAGTATAGTTTTATCGTAAAATTTCTTTATAAAATTAAGAGGTTTAATATGAGTAAATTACAAGAAAAATTTGAAATAAAAACTTATCAATGTAATGAATTTGGAAGAATGAAACTTCGCCATCTTTTTGATTGTTTTCAAGAATTGGCAAGTGATCATGCAGACAGGCTTGGGGTAGGGTATGAAGAATGTTTGGAAAAAAACTGTGCCTGGGTTTGTGCAAAATATCATGTTATTATTGATAAACTTCCTAAATTTAAAGATAAAATTACAATTGAAACTTATCCAAGTAAATTTGTCGGTCCAACAGGAATAAGAGAGTTTAAGGTTTTTGATGATAGTGGTAATATCTTGATTAGGGGTGTTAGTCAATGGGTTTTGATTGGGCTTGAAAGACTTAGACCACTTATAGTTCAAAATATTTTCGATTGTTCAAAAATTGAATTAGAGGAAAGTATGGAAATTCCTTTGGATAAAATTGGTGCTGTGGATTCATATAATTTCGAGGAATTGAAAGATTTAAGATATGATGATGTGGATGTTAATCACCATATAAATAATGCAATTTATATTTCCCTTTGCGAAGATGCTTTGTTTACCAAAACAGGTGGAAAATTTGATGTAAAGGAAATTAGTGTTGATTTTAAAAAGTCAGCTGTGCTTTCAGATAAAAGGGTTTTAGTAAAATCTTTGATTGATGATAAAAATTGTGATTTTACTATTACAAAAGATGATGGTTCGGTTGATTTTGCAAGAATAAATATAAAATTAAAGCCTTAAATCTTAAGGCTTTTTTCATATAATTTTACTAATTGTTCAGGAAATTTGATTGGGCGACCATCTTTGTTTAAACAAGTATGTATTGTATAACCTTTACAAATAAGTTTATCACCACAATGTATTTCACATTCAAATTTCATTTTTAACCCTTTTAATTCACTTACGAATCCGGTTATTTCTATTACATCATCATATTTTGCAGGATATTTATATTCACAATGTGATTCAATAACAGGAAGGGAAAAACCCATTGTTTCAAAATCATGATATGTAAGACCGTTTTCACGCATAACCTCACCACGAAGCATTTCAAAATATTTTAAATAGTTTGCATGATAAACAATACCCATTTGGTCGGTATCGGCATAAATAATTCTGTAGTTTACTTTGGTCATTATCTTGTTTTTTCCTTTTTAACTGTATTTTATATAAGATTATTTTTAGTTGCAATATAAAATCTTTTAATCTTGACATCTTTTAGTTTAATTATATAATTTGGTTTAGTTTTGGGGTGTCGCCAAGTGGTAAGGCAGCGGTTTCTGGTACCGCCATTCGTTGGTTCGAATCCAGCCACCCCAGCCAAAAAAATCTTGTAAAATCAATTATTAAGGTGTTAAAATAATATGGTAAAACATAAAAAATATACATTGAAAGAAAGATGTCAACGACTTTTGAAAATGAAGTTAGTTATTCCTGTTGCAAGGCTTTCTTTACCACCTGAGGTAAAGGCAATGGGTGTGGCAGTTGGTCTTTTTTGGGCTATGACACCACTTGTTGGAATACAGATGTGGATTGTTTTTATGACATGGCTTTTCTTTAAAAAAGTTTTACATATTGATTTTTCACTTGTTCTTGGAATTGCATATACATGGGTGACAAATGTTTTTACTATGATACCTGTTTATTATATTTTCTATGTGACTGGTCAAATTATGCGTGGAAATATTGGTGATATAAGTGGGTATGGAAAACTTTCCGCTATTTTCAAAGATGCGTTTATGGGTGATTTGGGTTTTTCGGAAAAATGGCTTTTGATTTTTAAAATACTTCTTAAAGATTGGGGTGTTTCAATGGCTGTTGGTTGTTTACCATGGGCAATTGTTTCTTCGATTATTGGATATAAACTTACTTTGAAATTCGAAAAATATCGTTTAGAAAGAAGAAATAAGGTTAATTCTTAAAAATTCTTGTTTTATTATTGCTTTTATTTTATAATAATCTTATAATATATTTATATTATAAGAGGGGGAATTTTGAAGGAAGAATTACTTAAATCTGTTGCTCAACCTATGCAAGTTTTTTTTGCACCATTTGGATTATTTATCTTTAATGTTTTATTAACAGTTATTTTTATGGTTGGACTTTTGTTTTTTGGATTTGGTGTTTATATGTGGGTGCCAATAGTTTCTTTTATAATTCTTCACTTTGTTGCAGTAGTTATTGGTAAAAATGAACCCCATATTGATAATATAATTATGTCGCGTAGAAATATTAGGGCGCGAACAAAAAATTTAATTAAAGAAAATGGAAATAAGTTTACTGCCTGAGGGAGAAAATGAATTTTAATTTGCAAAATGTTTTGGTTTCAAGTTTATCAAATTCCTATTATTGGGGATTGATGATTTTTTTGATTGCTTTGGCTGTGATGGTGGTTGTTTTTATGTCGGATAGGGTAAATATATTTTTACCAAAACCTTTTGATACAAGATTGGTTAACTACCTTCCATTTGAAAGAATTTTGGATGATAAAAAAACTATACTTTGCCAAAATGGTACTTTGGTTAGGGTATTTAAAGTTGCAGGTGCATCAATTGCTTTTGCAAAGCGTGAAGTTATACAGGAATTTTTGGAAGATAGAAAAAAATGGATTGATAGCCTTTCGGAAATAAGTGTTGAAACAAGAATTTTTACAATAAGGGAAAAAATACATTCTGATAAGGTTGTTAATAACTATAATAAACTTTTGAAAGATATAAGTGAAAAATGGAATGAGGCTCAAAGTGAAATTTTTATGAATACTCACTATATCGTTATTTCCGTTAATGATAGAAAGGATGCAATGAAGGATTTGGATACTGCAACCTCAAATCTTCAGGCGATACTTTCGAATTTTGGTGCAAGTATTTTAAAGGAAGATGGAAAGGGTGAAAGTCCGCTTGCATTTTTTGCTCATATCATAAATCCAATAAGTAGACCAAACCCAAAGTCAGAAAATATTATTTATGATAGGGTTTCGGAACTTTTGGTTTCGGATGAAATTTTCTTTAGTAATAAAGGATATATAAGATTTACTTCTGGTAATAGAACAAAATATATGGCTGTTGTTGGAATAAAGCAACAGGCAAGTTCGATTGATGAACAAATGCTTTCGGATATATTGGCAAAAAATTTTGAAATTACTGTGCTTCATAACCTTTTCCCAATATCAAAACTTAAAGCACAGATGGTGTTGATAAATCAACGAAGAATGGCCAGTTCGACAACTTTTTCCTATGATGTGTTAAGACAATTTGATGATGCACTTGCTTTGATAGAGCAGGGGGATGAAGATCATCAAACACTTGTAAACTATGCGGAAACATTTTTTGTTAGTGCCGAAAGTTTAAAGGAACTTGATATGGCCGTTTTTGAAATAGAAAAAATTTGCCGACTTTATGGTATTACACCGGTTCGTGAAGGTTGGGTTGCTCAGGCATCATGGTTTTCACAATTTCCAACGTATGATAAATATCCACGAATGTATAAAATGCTTTCGAGGGCTGTTGCAACGAGTTTTAATTTTGAAAAACAACCAGAGGGTCTTTCAAAATGTGATTGGGGTGAAGGTCCAGTTGCAATTTTCCCAACGTATCAAGGAACTGCTTATCAATTCCAATTCCATGTTTCAGATGAACCTACGGCTGTGGCACATACTGTTGCGATTGGTCCAACAGGTCAAGGTAAAACAACACTTTATTCTTTCTTGGCTGGGCAATCGTTAAGGTTTAAGGATTTAAAGTGCTTTTTCTTTGATAGATATAGGGGTGCGGAAATTTTTACCCATGCAATTGGTGGTTCATATATAAATTTTGATGGTGATACAAAAGATAAGGATGTTAAGAAAACGGGTGTTATTGCTCATCTTAACCCATTCAGGATTGATGATAATCCGGAAAATAGGGCTTTTTTAAGAAGATGGCTTAAAGAAATAACTTTGGCAAATGATGCGACAAGTGAAAATGAAATTGCAAGGGCTGTGACTACGGCATTTGATTATTTGGAACCGGAAAAACGTTCACTTAAAAACCTTTATAAATCTTGTTTTTCACCTGCGGGAAGAATGAGAAGGGAATTGTTCCGCTGGGTTGATGAAAATCAGTATGGTGATTTATTTAACAACGAAAGTGATAATTTGGATTTATCAAACAGATTTACTGCATTCGATTTTACCTATATTTTCGAAGATGCTACTTTGGCACCGGCGGTTGTTAGTTATATTATGAACAGAATCCAGAATATTACTGGAAAAACTGGGGATCCATCACTTATTATAATTGATGAAACTGCACCTATGCTTCAAAATCCAGAATTCAGAAAGAATTTTGTAATAGGTTTACAGGAAGGTAGAAAGAAACGTCAGGCTTATTTGGCTGCGTTCCAACAACCAAATATTTTGGATAAACTTGGGATTGGTGAGGTTATTCGTGGTCAATGTCAAACACAGATATTTTTTAGAAATGTTCAGGCAAGGGTTGAGGATTACGAAAGTTGGAACCTTACACCAAAAGAGATGGCATTTATTCAAGGAAAGATTTTTAAGGATTTGAAATATGCAATTCTTTTCAGAAAACCATCGATTGATGAATCTGTTATTTTGAATGTTGATTTATCAGGTCTTGGCCCATACCTTCAAATATTTAATAGTGGAAGGAAACAAGTTCTTTTGGTTGAAGAATTACGTAAGATTCATGGGGATAAATTTGTGGAGGTTTATCTTGACTCGTTTAAGTAATTTTGTCATAAAAAGTTTAAAAATCGCTGGGTTTTTATGTTTTTCATATCCTGTTTATGCAAATGAGCTTTGTGAAAGGTTTTACAAGGAACCTGTTGTTTCTACTAATATAAATTATGGTAATGTGCAATATAAATCTGTACCAAAATCAGAAATAATGAAGTTTGAAGATTTGAAAAATCCGGAGGCAACGCTTGGCCTTACTCGTGCGGATTTTAGTATTAAATATGATTTTGGTTTTGAAAAGTATAAAGTTGATGGTGGTGTTTGTACCATACTTTCGAATATAAATTTTTCCATTGGATACAAGGCAATTGATGTCCTTATCGAAGATAAATATGAAAAGGGTAGTTGCGAATATAATGCAATAAAAGAACATGAAGATGGCCATATTGATATTTATCGAAAAGAACTTAAATATTATGGTAATTTAGTTTTGGATGAACTTAAAAGAATATCAGTAGATGTTGGACCAATGTTTTTTAATGGAAAGGCTTCGGGTAAAAAAATTGGAAATAAAATCCGTAAAATGGTATTCGAAAACAACAATATAAATATCCTTAAATCTAAGTTGGAAAAGGCTTTGATTGATAAAAATCAGATGTATGATAGTAAGGATGAATATTTAAGGGTAAAGGGCCTTTGTAAGGCTTGGTAAAATTTTTCTTGACATTTTCTCATATGACTTATATTTTTCAAGGAGTTAACCTTTAAAATAGAGAGGTTGTTATGGTAAAAGAAAACTGGGGTAAAAAACACATCTGTCCTTTTTGTGGTGCAATGTTTTATGATATGAAAAAGGAAGTTGTTGTTTGTCCGAAGTGTAAGAAAAACTTAACTGTTGAAGATGAAATAGATTTTATCAGAAAAAAGAAAAAGACTGAAGTCAAACCTGTTGATCAAATAGAAGAACTTGGTGTTAATGACGAAGTTGTTGATCTTTCGGAATCGGAAATGTTCTTTGATATGGATAATGATGAACAAGCTGTATCAAAAACAAATTATTATTCTGATGAAGAAGAGGATTATTAGACTTTTCTTTTGAATATATACCTGTTTCTTTGGGTGGAGTTTTGTGCTATTCTTTCATCATGGTGCGGTTTGAATAAAGGAGTGCATTATGGTGTTTGATAAAAGTCAGGGTAGGCATAATCTTCCCAAGAAAAATTATGTTAATAAAGTTGGTGAACTTCGCCACAATATAAATCGTGCTTTTGATAATTTTTTCAATGTCTTGGATTATCCGTTGACGCCTTTGGGTGATTTTAGTTTCATTGAACCAAAGGTAGAGTTGGTTGAAACAGATAATGATGTTAAGGTTTCAGCAGAACTTCCGGGGATGAATGAAGATGATGTTGAGATAGATGTGTCAGAGGATGGTTTTCTGACTATCAGAGGGGAAAAACGTAATAATATAGAGGAAAAGTCGGATGGTATGTATTTTTCAGAACGTTCCTATGGTATGATAAGCAGGACTTTGCCACTTCCTAATGATATAGATATTAATAAAACTGAGGCAAAATTTACGAATGGAGTGCTTAGAATAATGATACCAAAAACACCTTTGGCAAAGCAAAAAATTCGCAGGATAAAGGTTAAAAAGTAAAATAGGGCATAGAAATATGCCTTTATTTTTTAACAATCAGATTTTTTGATATATCGGGGATTTTATTTACAATGGTCATTTTCGCCATATATTCGTTGGCAGGAACCTTTGTATTAACATCGTATTCAACGATAAGTATTTCATTAAGTTTTGCCAAATCATTGCGTTGTGATTCCGGTATGTAATCAAGTAAAATTGTTTCCTGTGAATTTCGGTAAAGGAGAGCATGCTCCTTTCCATCATAGATAATTTCCGGATTTATTGGGGAAAGTTTAGATATAGTTTTTGGTGTAAGCAAAATACATTTTTCATTATTTTGATTTACCATAATAATATAAAGTTTTTCTTGTGTAGTCATAATAATTTTACCTTTTGTTTAAGGTATTATAACATAATTTTGTAATAAATTCTATAGTAAAAAAAACTGGGAATTTTTCAAAACCCAGTTATTTTTTTATATTTTCTTTATTTCGTACGTTAAATCTGTTTCTTCTAGTTTTTGAGGAAGCGGAGATGTATTTAATACTATCTCGGTTGCCAAAGTTGTAGAAGAAATTTCAGATTCAAATTTTTTCACACCATCAATTATTTCTTTTGAGTTAGAGAAATATTTTATGGTTATACGATCCGAAACATTGAAATCTTGGTTCTTTCGATTTTCCTGTATTGCACGGATGAAATCACGAATGATACCTTCGGTTTTAAGCTCAGGTGTTATTTCAGTATCAAGAAGTACAACTGCGGAATTATCAGATGTTGATTTTCCTTTGAAATTACCTAAAACTTCAACCTTTATTTCAAATTCGTTTGGTTGTAGTTCATATCCAGCAATTTTGCAAATACCGTTTACTATTTCATAATCGTTTGCCTTTGCTGATTTTTGGATTTCAGCCAATGCACGACCAAGACGTTTTCCAACAATAGGTGTGTAAATATAAAGAATCTTTTTTGCATATTCATCAATATTTGTTGTGAATATAATTTCCTTTACATTACATTCAGTCTTTATAATATCAGCATAAGGCTTTAGCATATCAGATTTTGGCGATGCAATAGTCATTGCTGATAATGGTTGACGGTTGCGGATTTTTACTTCCTCACGCAAGGTTTTTGCACTAGAACAAATTGCAATAACTGTATCCATAGCAGAAACTAAATCACTATCCTTTTTACCGTTTGGTGTAGGGTAAAGTGCAAGATGTACAGAATCTTCACCAGTTAAGTTTTTATAAACAAATTCAGTTATAAATGGCATAAGTGGTGCGATTATCTTTGTTATATCAATTAACACAGTGTAAAGGGTGTTGAAAGCCTTTATTTGTGTTTCCTTTGATACATTTGTACCCCAGAATCTTTCACGGCATTGACGGATATACCAATTGTTAAGGATATCAAGGAATTTTTCAACTTCGGTACAGAATGTTGCAATATCATATAAATCCAATGATTTCTTTGCTGATTCCTTTAACTCTTCTAATTTAGAAAGAATATATCTATCCATAATTTCATCAGAAGATGTGTTATATTCAGCCTTTATTCCATCAGCATTTGCATATAATGTGAAGAAATGGTATGCATTATAATATGGAATTTGTACCTTTCGTGCAGTGATTAAAACTTCACTTCCTTCCTTTGAAATACGCATTGTTTCACCACGAAGGGCAGGGGATGAAAGGAATAACCAACGAAGGGCATCAGAACCGTATTTATTTAAAAATTCAGTTGGTTCAGAGTAATTTCCAAGTTTCTTTGATAACTTTTGTCCCTTTTCATCAAAGATAAATCCAGAACATACACATGTTTTAAATGGTGCACGACCAAATAAGGCAACACCCATAACAACAAGTGTATAGAACCATCCACGGGTTTGATCGGTTCCTTCTATGATAAAATCAGCAGGGAAGTTTCTATCAAACCATTCCTTGTTTTCAAATGGATAGTGGCAAGATGCAAATGGCATAGAACCACTTTCGAACCAACAATCAAATACATCAGGAATACGACGCATCATTGATTTTCCAGTTGGGTCATCAGGGTTTGGATATACAATTTTATCAATGTATGGACGGTGTAAATCAACAACTTTCATCCCAGATGCTTTTTCAATTTCAGCGATTGAACCAAAAACATCAATCCTTGGGTATTGTGGATTATCGGATTTCCATACAGGAAGTGGTGCACCCCAGAATCTGTTTCTGGAAATAGACCAATCACGGGCACCTTCTAACCACTTACCAAAACGACCATGTTTTATGTGTTCAGGAATCCATGTTATTGTTTCGTTTGCTTTGATAAGTTCGTCTTTTATATCTTCGACCTTTACAAACCATGAACTCATAGCCTTGTAAATAAGAGGTTTATCAGTTCTCCAACAGAATGGATAGGAGTGTGTAATTTGTGATTTTTGGAAAAGTTTTCCCTCTTCCTTTAGGCGGGTGAAAATCAAATCATTTGTATCAAATACTTGCATCCCTGCATAATCAGATACTTCGGATGTAAATTTTCCCTCCCCATCAACAGGACAAAGTACAGGGAAATCTTTGTTAAATGATTTACATACACTAAAATCATCTTCTCCGAATCCAGGGGCAGTATGAACTATACCTGTACCATCTTCGGTTGAAACATATTCACCAGATAAAACTTGGAATGCGTCATATTTTTCACGATAATCAGCAAAATATGGAAAAAGTGGAGTATAATGTAAACCAACAAGTTCACTTCCCTTTATTTCCTTAACAAATGTTGCCTTTTCTAATTCCTTTTTATATGCAGGTACACGTGCAGTTGCAAGAACAAGTTTTTCACCGTTTAATTCGTAAATTGAGTAATCAATATCACGGCCAACAACAAGCATTAAATTTGATGGAAGAGTCCATGGTGTTGTTGTCCATGCAAGAAGTGTTAAGCCGTTTTCAAGGTTGAATTTTACAGTTGCAGTGTTATCTGTTTTATCCTTATATCCTTGATTAACTTCGAAATTTGAAAGAGGTGTTTCCGCAGCCCATGAATAAGGAAGAATACGAAAATCTTCGTAAAGAAGTCCCTTTTCATAAAGTTGTTTAAATGCCCAAAGAATACTTTCGGAATATTCCTTATCCATTGTTTTATAGGCATTTTCCATATCAACCCAACGACCAAGGCGGTTGACAATACCTTTCCATTCTTCGGTATATTTCAAAACATCTTCACGACATTTTGTTGTAAATTTATCAACGCCATAGTTTTCAATTGCCTTTTTACCGGAAATACCAAGTTCTTTTTCAGTTTTAAGTTCCGGTGGAAGACCATGACAATCCCAACCCCAACGACGTTTTACCTGTTTTTTAAGCATAGTTTGATAACGTGCAATAGTATCCTTTGCAAAACTTTGTAAAACATGGCCATAGTGTGGAAGTCCATTTGCAAATGGAGGACCATCATAGAAAACAAATTCGTTTTTTTCTTCACGTTCATCAATGGAACGTTCAAAAATCTTGTTTTTATTCCAAAAATCAAGGATTTGCTCCTCTATTTCAGGAAAATTTGGTTTAGGATTAGTTTCTGGATAAATGTTTTTACTTGACATAATTATTTCCTTTGTTTAATATTCGTCATATTTAATATGAACTATGATAATAAGGTTTTAAAATGAATTCAACAGAAAAAGATAGAATGTTAAGAGAAAAATTTAAAGGTGTCATACTTTCTGATTTTGGAAAGAAAGAACCTGAAAAAACAAAATTAGCAATATTTGATTTTGATGAAACTTTGGTTAAATCAAAGGATGTATTCCATGGAATTAATACAGAAGCAATGAGAAGACTTAAACTTAATTCAGATAATGACCTTGCTTCGAATATTTTTACTAAGTTTGATAAAGAGTATGTTGGTTGGGGTAAAGATTTAGAAGAACAAAAGGAAATTTATTATTCTAAATATCAACCTATGGTGACTAAAGTTTCAAATGAGGAACAATTTATTAATCAGATGAAATTTTATGATGGAATGGTACATGTAATCAAATTGTTGTCACAAACTGATATTGCTTTGGCTATTGCTTCATCACGTGATTTAACTTCGATACTTAAATTTTTACGAAAAGAAGGAATGAAACATTATTTTGGTATGGTTGAAGCAACAGAAGGTGGCCTTAATTTCCCAGATAAACCAAATCCACATATAGTTTCTTATATTTCCCAAGAAATGGGAATTGACCTTAAAAATTCAGTTATGATTGGAGATTCCCCATGCGATATTCAAATGGGTAAAAATGCAGGTATGAAAACTATTGGTATTGGTTATGGTGGATTTTCATCAAAAGATAAAATAAAAAAAGAAAATCCTGATGTTGTTCTTGATGTTAATGATCCTGTGTCTTTAATATTTAATATTCAGTATTTATTGGATTCTAAATTTAGATAAAATTTAAAAATAAATTGATATTCACCTTGTTATTGCATATAATAAGGTGAGTATTTAATTAAATTTAGGATTAAAAATGAATTATGATGTTGTTGTCATAGGTGGTGGTCATGCAGGTATAGAAGCAAGTTCTGCATCTGCGAGATTGGGTCTTAAAACTGCCTTAGTGACTTTTATGAAAACAAATATTGGTGAAATGTCTTGCAATCCATCAATTGGTGGACTTGGGAAGGGACATTTGGTTCGTGAAATTGATGCCTTGGATGGTGTTATGGCAAGGGCAATTGATAAGGCAGGGACTCAGTTTAGGGTTCTTAACGCATCAAAGGGTGCTGCGGTTCAGGGTCCAAGGGCACAAGCAGATAGAGCTTTGTATAAAAAAGCTGTTAATGAAATTTTGGCAGAGCAGAAAACTTTGGATATTATAGAGGACGAAGCTGTTGAAATTTTATTTGATGATGATTTCAAAAATGTAAAGGGTGTTGTTTTAAAATCCGCTGGGGTTATAAATTGTAAATCGGTTGTGCTTACTACGGGTACTTTTTTAAATGGTGTTATGCATACCGGTGAAGAACAAACAAAAGGTGGAAGAATTGGTGAAAAAGCCAGTTATGGAATCACAGAATCATTAAAAAAAGCTGGGTTTGAGATATTACGACTTAAAACCGGAACACCGGCAAGACTTTCTATGGCAACAATAAATTATGATGGCTTGGAATGTCAGGAAAGTGATAATCCACCAGAGGCTTTTTCATATATGACAGAAAAAATTTCACAGGAACTTCTTCCTTGTTATATAACTTATACAAATGAAAAAACACACAAGATTATTACTGATAATAAAGATAGGACTCCTCTTTATAATGGTCAGATAAAATCTATTGGTCCAAGATATTGTCCAAGTATTGAAGATAAGGTTGTGCGTTTTGCTTCTCATCCTTCGCATCATATATTTTTGGAGCAGGAAGGTTATGGTTCAGATGTGATTTATCCGAATGGTATTTCAACATCGCTTCCAAAGGATGTTCAGGATGCCTTTATCCACTCGATTAAGGGATTGGAAAATGTAAAAATTCTTCGTTATGGGTATGCAATTGAATATGATGCGATTGATGCCAGAGAACTTAACCCTACACTTGGTTCAAAACGTATAAAGGGACTTTATTTTGCAGGTCAGATAAATGGAACCAGTGGTTATGAAGAGGCTGCGTCACAGGGAATTTTGGCTGGACTTAATGCGGGACTTTTTGCAAGGGGTGATGATGAAATTGTCCTTGATAGAAGTCAGGCATATATCGGGGTTTTGGTTGATGATATTACAACACTTGGTGTTGATGAACCTTATCGTATGTTTACTGCAAGATCAGAATATAGATTGAGTATTAGGGCTGATAATGCGGATCAACGACTTACACCTATTGGTATAAAAATTGGGTGTGTTGGCGAAAAAAGAAAAAATCTTTTTGATGAAAAGATGAAAAAGATTGATGAACTTAAAAAACTTTTAAAATCAAAGAAGATTAACAATAAAAAACTTAAACTTGTTGATTGTGAAGGTTGTGGTGCCGCTGGGGTTGATGCGTATGAGGCTTTGAAATATAGTGAACTTGATATGGCAAAAATTCAAACCATATTTCCAGAGGTAAAATCTTTTGATTATAGCATTATTAAGCAAGTTGAAATAGAGGGTAAATATCAAGGATACCTTAAACGACAGGAAATGGATATTGCTTCTTATAAAAAAGATCAGGAATTAAAAATTCCACATAATATTGATTATGATAAAATTGGTGGGCTTAATTTGGAATTAAGGGCAAAACTTAAAAAGGCTCAACCTACAACACTTGCAAGTGCATCAAGAATTCCGGGTATGACACCTGCGGGATTGACGGCTTTGCTTAAGTATGTAAAGAAATAAAAAAAGAGGAGTGAAAAATCACTCCTTTTAATTTAGTTAAATACCTCTAAATCACCGTTGGAAATAATTATCAATTTATCATTTACAACTATTGGTGAAACATCGATCTGAGAGGTTAAATTTTCAACTTCGATAATTTCTCCGCTATATGGATTTACCTTTATAATATCACCATTTGATACGGGAACAAGTATTTGATTATTTACAAGAAGTGGATCAAAGAAAATATCATTTTTATCTATATTAAGTTTGTTTTCCCAAATCTTATTTCCTGTTAAAATATTGGATGCAAAGATTACCTTGTTATTATTTATATCAAACATTGTTCCATTTGAAATTACAGGTGCGGTTTTTCCACCGTTTGATGTAATCCATAATGTTTTTCCTTCGGTTAAATCAAATGCTTTTGTTATATCATTATAGCTTTTTACAATTACGGTATTTTCTTCTATTACTGGATTTGCAATTATATCAGAAATAGTGTTTATATTTGATGGGTTTATTTTGTATGCAGAATCAAGCCATATTGGTGTTGATGTGTCAGCCATAATCATATGGACTTCACCGTTGGAAAAAGTTAGAATTAAATTATCTCCCTTGCATGCAGGTGTTGCCCCCTTTATAAATGAAGAGTTTTCTTCGATAGTTTTGTGAACATATATTTTTTCACCGGTTTTAGAATCTATCGCAAATGCTTCGTTATTATCACTTACGAAAAATAGTTTATCATTGCAAAATGTAAGTCCGGATTTTAATGTTGTGTTAAAATATTTACTGTAAACTATTTCACCGGTAGTTGCATTAAGTTTTACAAGTTGAGCATTGTTTGTGATTAAATATAAATCATTGCCATCCAAGGCAAGGGTGCCGAATGTAATTAAATCATTATTGGAAAATTTTTGGTACCAAACTGTTTTACCATTATTTATATCTGTTGCAGTTAGGCGAAGATTTCCGGAAATTGTAAAAATCATTTTTTCATTTGCAACAGGGGTATATAAAATTTGTTTTTTTGAGGAAGATGAACCTATATCATTTGAATAAAGTTTATGAAACTTTTTTTTGCCGGCAATGTGTCCAACATTATTTTTTCCATTTCCACCGTTTGATGTCCAAGAATTATTTATGTATGGCTTTTCAAGGATTATTGTTTTTGCTTCAATAGTTTCTTTTTTTTCTTTGTTAAATATTGAAATTTTTTCACCCTGAAGTAGTTTTGGTGCACTTTCACATCCAAAAATTAAGGAGAGAGAAAATAAAATACCCAGCTTTTTTTTAATATTTTTTAAATTTTTCATTTTTATTTTCCCTCCTTTGTATATTATTTAATTTTTGCAGATTTGATATAGTTTAACAAAGTCAAACTTTGTGATTTAAGACTTATTGGAAGATTTATATCATCAGATAATTCTTCGAAAATCTTTTGTGCAGAAGCAAAATTATTTTCCTTTACATATATTGAGCCAAGGACAAATTTTGATGTTGCAGATAGTGGTTTTGATGATCTGATGTTTGTTAAACTTTTTTTAACAGCAGTTAAATCTTTACCAGAAAGTGATGAGAGCAAAGTGCCAAGTTTGATTATTGCTAAATCTTTGAAAACATCATCTGATGAATTTTTTATAATTTCATCAAGTGTATCAATTGCATCAGAATATTTTTTGTTTTCAATTTGCATAGAGTATGCATTGAAGTATGCAATATCCCTGTATCCAAATTTTGCAGATTTTGCAAATTCTTTTAATTCATCAATACGCGAATCAATAGAAGAACCTTTCTTTGACATAATTTGTTCAAATTGTTTAGCATTTTTTATGCTTACATCCTTTTTGTATGCAATAAACCAATTTTTTGCAATAGTGATAGCCAACACTATAACTATGATAGCAATTATATAGTTTTTGTATTTTTGCCAAATTTTTGAAAGTTGTTCGGCTTGAACATCTTCTTGCACTTCACGAAAGAAAGCGTTTTTTTGACTTTCGATATATTGTTCTTTTAATGATAAAGGTTTTTCATTTTTATTTTTTGCCATATTATTCCTCCGTAGTGTCAGCAATGTTTCCGTTTATATCACCGTTTTCATCTAAAACTTTTTTAGATGTTTTTTTGGATTTAGAAGATTTTTCAACCTTTCCAGTTGATAGTGTTAATGTATTACCATTTACTTCTTTTTCAATCTTTATTTTTGTAGCAAGGTTTGCACCAGCAGCAATTCTTGCTTCTAATTTTGCTTGTTTTTCAGCTTCGATTTGTTCATCAATTTTTTTGATAACTTCTTTTTGTTTTTCAAATATTGATAAAAGTCCAGCCTTTGCGGTTGCAAGAAGTTTTGAAAATTCAGTTTCTGTGAATGGAATTTTTTCCGCAGTTCCTTGGATTTCAACAATACCACCTGTTTCGGTCATAACAAAATTACTGTCGGTTTCGGCGTGACTGTCTTCTTCGAAATCAAGGTCGAGTAAAACTTCACCATTTACTATACCACAAGAAATAGCAGCAACCATATCAATAATAGGAGCATTTGCCCATCTTTGTTTTTGTTGTAATTTTTTCATTGCCATATAAAGGGCAATATATCCACCAGTAATTGATGCGGTACGTGTACCACCATCAGCCTGTATTACATCGCAATCAATAATAATTTGTCTTTCACCAAGTTTTGCAAGGTCAACAACAGAACGAAGTGAACGTCCAATCAATCTTTGGATTTCGGCAGTACGGCCACCATTTTTTGCCTTGTCCCTGTCAATACGGGTTTGGCATGAACCAGGAAGCATACCGTATTCTGCGGTAATCCAACCAGTTCCAGAATGTTTTAAAAATGGTGGAACTTTGCAATCAATTGTTGCAGTACATACAACCTTTGTATCACCACAAGTTATTAAACAAGAACCATCAGCGTATTTGCATACACCTGGAATAATTTCAATTTTTCTTAATTCGTCATTTTTTCTTAAAGACTGTCTCATTTTTTATCCTTGAATTCTGTTTTGTTTTTTAGTATATTTTATATAAGTTATATATAACTTTTTTGAAAAAGGCAAGTATGAAAGAGAAACTTAGTAATTCTTTACAATTATTATCAGAGTCCGTTTCAGAGTTGGAACGGAGTTTTGAACTTTATAAAAACTCAAAATCACAAAATTTTGAGCAAGAAGTTGAATTTTATAAACAGAATGATGAAAAAAATAGGGTGGAAATAGATAATCTTAAACATTCACTTTTGGTTGAACAAAATAAGGTTAGACGTGCTATTGGTGAAATACATGATTTATCAATTTCGTTGAAAAATAAAATTAATAGGTTTTAGAGGGAAAAATGTCGACAGTTAATTTTAAAATAAATTCAAAAAATTATTCTGTGGATTGTGGTGCAGGACAGGAAGATCAGATACTTGCTATTGCAGAACAAATTGATAGTAAGGCAAAAAATTTATCTTCGATGTTTGGTGATGTAGATAATGAAACATTGCTTTTGATGGTATGTATTCTTGCGTTTGGTGATATTTCAAAGGCAAAAAATAAAGTTATTGGTTTGGAAAAACAAATTGCAAAACTTCAAGAGGATGCTTTGGATGAAGATGTTCTTGCAAATATTATTGCACAGATTACAACAAAGATAAAAACTTTGTCTGCGTCGCTTTCTTCGAATAATAAACCAAAACAAAATAATGTTAGAGATACAATTATTGATTTTAAATTTTAGGAGAGATTTATGTTTAAAAAGAAAAATAATATAGAAAAAACAGAAGATACAGTTGTAGAAATTGTTAAAACTCCAAAGAAAGAAACTTCGTTTTCTGTGTTTCAGGTGGTGATTTTTGCGTTCCTTTTTATCCTTATGATTTGGATTATTGGTTTTTTGAGTTTGGAACTTGATAACCAAAAAAGACAAGTTGCCTTGCTTGCAAGTAAGGTTGATAATATGGAAAAGGGTGGTGTTGAACTTTTGGAAACCTATATTGAAAAAATTCGTGATTTGCAAAAGGTTGATATTAAAGAACAAGTTCAACAATTCGGTATGGATATAAAGGAAAATATATCAAAAGTTCGTGAACTTATGTTTGATAAGGATGACTTGGCTAAACTTGATTCAAAAATAACTGCATTAGAAAATTATAACAAGACATATAAAGGAATTAATCTTTTGATGTTGACTTCGGCTACACTTCTTCGTGATGCAATAAATAGGGGGGATAGTTTCAAAGTTGAACTTGATACCTTGATGGAAGTTGCAGGAAAAGATAAGGTTGTAAAGGATGCAGAAGTTGTTCTTTTACCGTATGCTGAAAATGGAATAAAAACATTATCTGAGCTTAGGAATGATTTTGAAAAAATTTCTGATGATATTGTGTTTATGGCAAATAATCCTGATGGTGAAGGGGATAATGTAAGACAAAGATTTTTGTTCCGTGTAAAGGGACTTTTGAAAGTAAGAAAAGTTGATTTTGAAAATCCGATTGAGGAAGAAAAAACACCTGATTTTATTGTTGCAGAAACAGAAAAATATTTGCGTAAGGGAAATTTGGTTGAAGCTGTTGCTGAATTTGAAAAATTAAAAGATATTTCCGAAGCTGGTTTCAATTTTGCAAAAAAATGGTATGACAATGCAAAGGTAAAAATTTCGGTTGATGAAATTATATCTCCGGTTTTAAAAGTTGCATTGGAAAAGGCTTTGCATGATGTCGAAGTTAAAAAGGTTCCTGTAAAGAAAAAAGTTTTTGCAGTTTCCGAAGAAAGTATTGTTGATGTGAAATAAGGGGGAACAATGTTAAAGAAAGCTTTTAAATACTTTTTTATATTCCTTTTATTTTCAGTTATTGGAGTATGGATTTCAAATAACTATGGTACAGTAGATATTTTCTGGCTTGGGTACAGAATTCATACCTCGGTTCCGGTATTACTTATTTTAATGTGGGTTATGTATTTTTGTGTTGGAAAAACTATGAGTATAATAGATTGGTTTTTGCATCCAAGAAATCCATTTAAGAAATCAAGATAGTTATTGACTTATGATTTTTTTTAGGTAAAATTTTGGTATGATTGGAAGGATGGCAGAGTGGTCGAATGCACACGCTTGGAAAGCGTGCATACCGCAAGGTATCGAGGGTTCGAATCCCCCTCCTTCCGCCATTTGGTATAGAAGTTGTAGAAGGTTAAAATTTTTCCCATAATAAATAAAGAGGTTTGATTTGAAAAAAGTTTGTGTTGTTATTCCTACCTATAATGAAATGGGTAATATAAAGGAAATTATAGCAAAAGATTTAGAAATAAATCCAGATATTAATATTTTGATTGTTGATGATAATTCACCTGATGGTACAGGAAAGTTGGTTGATGAATTGATTGCAAATAAAACATTTGGTGACAGACTTTTTGTTATGCATAGAAAGGGTAAATTGGGTCTTGGGACTGCTTATATACAAGGTTTTAAATGGGCAATGGAAAAGGGCTTTGACATATTTATTTCTCAGGATGCAGATTTTTCACATAATCCAATTTATATAAAAGATATGCTTACTGAAATTTCAAATGGTGCTGACCTTTGTATTGGAAGTAGGTATGTTAAAGGTGGTGGAGTTGTAAATTGGGGACTTGGCCGAAAATTTATTTCAAAAGGTGGTTCTTTTTATGCAAGGACACTTCTTCTTACTAAGATTAGGGATTTGACCGGTGGTTATAATTGTTATACAAAGAAATCTTTGGAAACAATAAATTTGGATACAATTATTTCAAATGGATACTGTTTTCAAATTGAAATGAAATTTAGGAATGTTTTGGCTGGACTTAAGGTTTGTGAAACACCAATCATTTTTGAAGATAGGCGTGTCGGTAAATCCAAGATGAGCAAGAAGATTTTTATCGAAGCTATGCTTAATGTTATTAAAATGGCATTAAGTAGAGGTAAGATAAAATCATTGATGAATATTAAAAAATAACTATTTCTTTTTGTAGGTTATAAAATTACTTCCAAAGAAATTAAATATAGTTCCAACGCCGATACCAAGGCATTGAGAATATAGTGCAGTTATCTTTTCAATATTATTTGTTTTTAGTAAAAAGCCGGTTATTTCGAATATTTTTTGAAAAATCCAGTAATTGTTAAGTACTGGCATAAGGTAATTTTCAGACAAGTATAATGTCAGTAAATTTATACCCAAAGTACAGGTTGAAACACACATATATTTTACCCATAATTTTTTTGAACTTTTATGGCCCCTGTCTTTGAATGTCCAAAGTGTATTTATTTCATAAACAAATGTTGCGGAAAGAATGAATGATATTATTGAACTTAACATATAATTCATTCCGGAAAAATTTAATATTCCAAATATTATAAGATTAACTATGGTACCAGTACCACCTACGATACAAAATTTTAAAAATCTTAACATTATTTTAACCCTTTGTAATTTTTTAATTCATAGAAATAGAATGTTCTTTTGAACCATGGGTTATATGTATAGGTTTGTTTATCAAACAAAACAATCTTGTCCGCATTAAATAGGTTTTCAGGTGTTTGTTTTGCCTGTGATCCACCAACAACATAAATTACATTTTTACCAATTAATTCCTTTGGATTATACCAGATTTGGAATTGATCGCCCTTTCTGTAATCCATAGAGTAAATTTTTTGGTTTGGTATATGAACATTTAACATTGCAGTTGTGCGATAACGTGGTGTTCCAATGTATATATTTCCCTTTTTTGAATCAATGATTGTTTGAAGATGTTGTGCCGCCTTATCAAAAAGGTGATGATCCAAAAAGTTTGTTGTTTCTTTTAACTTTATAGCAAAAGGATATGCATAAAATATTGTTCCAATTATTGAAATAAATGCTTCGAAATATAAAACCTTTTTATCATTTTTTGTGATTGATTTTTTAAGTCCGTAAAGAACAAAAAGAATCATATAAACACTTGCCCACCAATTTTGCATTGGTTCGCCATAAAATAATGCTACGGTAGAAAATAAAATAACTGCTGGGGCAACAAAGAATATACAAAGTTTTCCATTGGTTGTTTTACGTTCCTTGTACGCATTATAAAAAAGCATTATAGGAATAAAAATTCCCATTATTGCAAGTTGATTTAAAAGAAATTTCGAAAGTTGCATTGGTTTGAAACCAATATTACCCTGTCTTTGGACAAGATGATATTGAAATGATGCAAAGTCATTTTGTATATTCCAAATAACAGTTGGAACTATACCAAGAAGTCCAATAAATGCAGAAATATAAAGTTGTGGTTTTTTCCATTCTTTCCTTAATGATGGAATAAATGTTATTGAAAGGAATAATGCAACATAAATGAAAATCATTTTATATTTTGATACAAAACCAAGGGCTGTGATTAAACCAATTATGTACCAATAATTTGAATTTCCTGTTTTATACAACTTTATAAAATAGTAAAAACCAAGCATATAGAAAAATAAAAATGGAATATCTGGACTGGAGGCCTTTACCCCGAATCCGGATGCAATCCATGGTGTGAAATTAAAAAGTATGGCAGAGAAACCCGCACCCTTATCTGTTCCGCCAAGAAGTTTTATTGATTTATACATAAATATAGTTGAACCTAAATACAAAAGGATTCCAGGAAGTTTTATTCCAAATGAATTCCATCCAAAAATTGATGTGGAAAGACGTATTAAAAGTGCAGTCATTGCCGGATGGTCAAAATATGAAAGCTCAAGATGTCTGCTCCACATTGCATAATATGCAGGACCACCATCAAGACCCAAAAAACATGCCAATACTAGTCTTATGATAGTAAGAATACCTATAATTAAAACTGTTCTTTTTAAATAATTTGTTTTTTCCATTTTTTTATTTCCTTTTGTTTTTTATATGGTAAGGTTAAGGTTGGTTTTATGCAAGGAAAAAATATGTATGATGATATTATAAAAGATATTCAACTTTTGAAAAATGATAATGTTGCGAAAGGACAACTTAGATTTTTTAAAACAGGAAAGGGCGAATATGCCGAAGGTGATAAATTTTATGGCCTTACGAATCCGGTTGTAAGATCTTTGGTTAAAAAATATAAAGCAAAAGTTGATTTGGATGTAGTACAAAAACTTTTAAAAAATCCTTATCACGAAGTAAGGCTTTTGTCTTTGCTTTTGATGATAGAACTTTTTAATAAATCGGATTTGAATGGTAAAAAACAGATTGTTGAAATTTATATTAAAAATGCAAAATATATAAATAATTGGGATTTAGTTGATTTATCAGTTTATAAAATTTTAGGAAAATATTGTTTGGAAATTAATGACTATAGTTTACTTTACATGCTTTCCGAAACAGGGCATTTATGGAGTGAACGTATGAGTGTTGTTGCAAATTGGATTATTGTTAAAAATGAAAATTTTGAAGTTTTAATTTGTCTTGCAAAAAAATTTCTTTCTCATAAACATGACCTTATGTATAAGGCTGTTGGTTGGATTTTACGTGAGATGGGAAAAAGTTCGGATAGGGGATATAAACAACTTTTGCTTTTTTTAGATGAGTATGCAAAGGTTATGCCACGAACAATGCTTAGATATTCAATAGAAAAATTACCAAAAGAATTGCAAAAAAAGTATATGAATATTTAGTAATTTTTTATTTTTTGTCTAGTGTTTTTAATGGAAAAAGTGTTTAAAACGCATTTAAAACGATTTTTGATGTTTTTGATAAAAAGAGCCGGCTTTTTTTGTAAAAATTGCTTTTTGTAATGTCAAAAAAAGTTAGGATTTTCCTTGCTTTTATGAAAATTTTTTAATAAAATTTGACTATCATTTAATAACTTTTAAGGAAAGGTGTAAAAATGGCTGAAGATAAAAATAAACAAGATTTAGAAAATCAAGTTTTGGCTGATGAATTAAAAGAAGAAACTGTGGAACTTCATGATACTCATACACAAGAAAGTGATGAAAGCCTTCGTGAACACAGGGAAAAACTTGCTCATGATAAGGATGCAATTAAAAAGGCCGAAGCTGAATATTCTGCTGATAGTATCAAATATTTAAAGGGACTTGATGCTGTACGTAAACGTCCAGGTATGTATATTGGTGATACTGATGATGGTACTGGACTTCATCATATGGTTTACGAAGTTGTTGATAACTCAATCGATGAGGCTTTGGCTGGTTGGTGTGATTGTGTTAATATTACAATAAATTCTGATGGTTCTGTTTCCGTTAGGGATAATGGTCGTGGTATTCCAGTTGGTATAAATAAAGAAACTGGTCGTTCCGCAGCAGAACTTATTATGACAGAACTTCATGCTGGTGGTAAATTCGATCAAAATTCATATAAGGTTTCTGGTGGTCTTCATGGTGTGGGTGTTTCTGTGGTTAATGCTTTGTCATCATGGCTTGAACTTAGAATTTGGCGTGAAGGTAAAGAACATTTTATGAAATTCGAAAATGGTGCTGTTGTTGAACCAATCAGAGTTGTAAAAGAATGTCCTGAAGATATGAAGGGTACAGAAGTGACTTTCTATCCATCAAATGAAATTTTCCCATCAATTGAATTTGATTTTGCAACTATTGAATCAAGACTTAGAGAACTTGCATTTTTGAAC
>JAILLX010000090.1 GCA_024692925.1 bacterium | reverse complement strand
GGAGGAGGAAATGCCTGTGGTTCTTTTTTTTAATAAATTTATTATCTTTGATTTTGGTTTTGGATAATTGTTTGGTTTTCCTTTATACGCCAAATTTCTGCTTCGAATTTAACCTTGTTTTCAGGATCGATTTTTCTTTTTAAATATTCATTCAAATCAGCAGGTTTATTATCCTTTATATAAATAATAAGACTTTTATACATTTCAGGAATATAGCTGAAAAATTTAGGATTTGTGATACTTCCATCCCTTTTAATTTTTGCATTTTGGATATAGAATGCAAGGAGGTCATCATTTTTTTCTTGCTCAGAATATTCTTTTGCAAGTTTTGAATTTTCTTCCATAATTTCATTATTTATATGTTCAGTTTTTAATTGTTCATTATATTCTTTTATTTTTTCCATATCAGAAACATTTTGATTTGTTGCAGTAGCCGTAGTAATCAAAAGTCCAGAAAGCAAACTTGCCAATACAATGACCTTTGCTTTTTGTTTTCTGTCAGCTTTTTTTGCTTTGTTAGCTTTCAATTCAGGAAGTGCATCTTTTCCAATTTCGTACATTTTTTACCCCTCTTTGGTTGGTTAATATAAACTTATGTTAGCCAATTATTTTCATTTTGTCAATAATTTTATCAAAAAATTTTTTACTTAATTTTCTTTAATAAAATCAATATGTTATGTATAGAAAATATTGAAATAAAACCTATTATACAGAATATAATGAATGGAATATTACCAGTTTTTGAGTACAATGTACGCTCGATTCTAACTGGGATAATAAAATCTTTTACTATACCCTTTATACTATCTTTACCTTCAATTATTTTTCCATCAATAGAATCCCCAAGGATGGAAATTACACTTCCGCCAATATTACCGGCACTGTAGTTTGGAACACGAATTACAGGAAGTCCTTCTTCTACTGCACGGAATTTTGCAATTTCTAAATGTTGGGCCTTTCCAAATTCACCAAACCATGCATCATTTGAAATATTTACTATTGCATCAATTTCTTGAGGAACAGAAAGTCCAGAGAATATTATTTCATAACAGATAAATGGTAAAAGTTTCATATTGGAGATTACAAAAGCTTCACGTTTTTGTCCTTTGCTAAAATCCTTTAAACCTTCGGTAAATTTTTCAAGAGGAATGATTTTTTTAAGTGGCATATATTCACCAAATGGAACAAGGTGTTGCTTGTCATAAATATAATTTATACCGTTTTTGCCTACTAATGCCATAGTATTATAAATATCGTAATCATCAGTTATTTCGTTGAAATTGTCGTATCTGTTAAATCCTACTATCAAAGAAGATTTATCATTATTTATATTAGAGTAAATTGTTTCATAATATCCGTTATTCGTTAAGTCATAAGGTGATGAAGATTCAGAAAGTACAAATAAATCGATATCTTTCCAACCATCCCTATGGGCAAGTTTTCTGTATTTTTCAATATTGTTGCGAGAAGACATATATGGTTGGGGAACACGTCCATCAATTAGTCTTACTTTTAAATCAGAAAAGCCAATATTTTTGTATGAATAAATCCTTATTGCACCAAATATTATAGTAAATAAAGATATGCATATTATGGAAATACCATATATGTTTTTCAAACTTTTTTTACGAATAAGCAAATATGGAAATGATAATACATATACGGTTATAAATGTAAGTGCAAATGGTCCAATTAAACTTAGCATTTGTAAAACAATCGGGATGTTTGACCAAACAAGAGAAAATTGATTCCATGGAAAACCAGTAAATAACCAACTTCTGACCCATTCAAAAAAAGCAAGAGATAAAGCAAAAACGAAATATCTTTGATTTTCTTTTGCATAGTAAGTTATAAGTGCTGAAAATTCAACGAATAACCCTAAAAATGCCGAAAATACAAATAACGCAAGTGGTGCTAACAATAAAAGTAAAATAGTATTTTCGGGGATAAAGAAAAATGGTTTCATTAACCAATTAAATGATATTATGTATGATATTTCAGAAAGCCAAAATATACGTTTGAATGCTTGTTTCCCGCTGGTGGAACTTTCGATTTGAATAAGCATATATGTTAAATAAATTGATAGAAATGCAACCGAAGCCCATGGATAGTAAACATCAAACGGAGGATATATAAATCCTCCTAAAATTCCCACTATTAAAAAAATCCATTTGTTATTCGTAAGGATTTGCAATTTTTAATTCCTTTAAAATTTCAATTTCAAAGAATTCCATTTCGTTTGCTTCGTCCTCTTCTATGTGATCAAAGCCAAGTAGGTGAAGCATTCCATGGCAAAGAAGGTGTGCATAATGATCAGCAACAGAAATTTTTTGTTCCTTTGCCTCTTTTAATAATGTATCAATTGACATCACAATATCGCCAAGTAAAACTTCATCGCCTGTTTCAAATGATAAAACATTTGTTGGTTTGTTTTTACCCCTGTATTCTTTATTGAATACTTGGATTTCCTTATCATTTGTTAACATAACATTAACTTCCATTCCTTTTTTTACAGGATGTTTTATTTTTTTGAATGTTTCCTTTATTACCTTATCCGAAAGTTTTTTAAGGTTTGGAATTTTATTTTCCCACTTTTTACTTTTTATAATGAATGAAAGTTTTACCTTTGGTCCAAAAAATAACATATTATTTCTCCTTTGATTTAAATTGTTCAATTCCTATTTCAATCATTTCAGTTATATTTACAGAATCCTGTGCAAATTCAAATTCATCACCGTTTTGCATATAATCCATACTTCCACCAGGAAGAATGGCAATATATTTTGCACCGATTAAACCATCAGTATATATTGCAACAGAACTGTCATCAGGGATGGATATTCCATTATCAATTTGCATAAATACCTTTACCGAGAAATTAGGTAGCAATTCAAGGTTGGAAACAGTTCCAACATCAACACCTGAAAGGCGAACAAATGCACCCTTTTTTAATTCATCGGTATGTTTTATATTTGCAACAAGAGTGTAAAAATTATCCCTTTTTAATGTCTTAAAATATTCATAAAATCTGACAGAAACAAAAAAAAGCAACAAATAAACA
>JAILLX010000057.1 GCA_024692925.1 bacterium | reverse complement strand
AAACTGTTTATAAGGCAAAAATTAAAGAAGATACACTTACTCAAAACTATATAGAAGCAATGAATGCCGGTTCCGATGAAACGCAAATTACTGTTTTGAATGAATATGCCGAATGTATGAGTACAGTTTGCGGAATAAATTTTTCCAATTGTTTTACAATAAAAAATGTTGAACGAAGGGCTCCGACTTGTGCCGGTGTATTAGCAAAGACAAGCAAACCTTTGACTGTAAAGGGAATGTTTTACAGACAGATGGAAAATATGAGAGCTGATATGTGCAAAAAATCCGGCGGATCAGTTAATTATGATTCAAAAATTTGTGAGGTAGAAGTGAGTTATGGTTCTGCCGAAAAAATTAAAGGTGAAGATGGTAAAGAATATTACAGTGGAAAGATGTCTAAATTTGTTGCAAAAAAATCATTTAAGGTTGGCGAAATCGTAGAATGTACTCAAGAATATTTCAACACAATGAATACTGAAAAACCAAATCTTGGACGTGGATTATTGGATATTGGAATGGGCGCATTAAAATCAGTGGCAGGAGTTGCACTTATTGTAGTTGGAGCAATTGCTACCGTTGGTTCGTTTGGTAGTGCCAGCATAGAAAGTGTACCAATGATAATGAATGGTGCATCATTGGTATGTAAAGGTGCAGGATCAACTCTTAATGGTGCAGTTAAAATAAACACCGATGTAAGAGTAGATAGTGCCTGTTTTATAAACGGTGATTATGTAGTTCCTATGGGAACATATTTTAAAGTAAACTTCATAAATTAAAGGTTTATATTATTATGACTAATTATTTGAAAAAACAAAATAAATTATATATTACATTAAGTTCAATTTTAATGTGTGTTTTTGTATTTTCAGAAATTGCAAATGCTCAAAAAGGAACTAAAAGAAGTGGAATTTCTAAATCAAGAAGAAACTCAAAATCCACATCAAAAGTTAGGTCAATAAATAAAACAACAGAGCAAAATACACAGACAAAAGAATCTGAGAAAGATATTTCTAACATAACAAAATACAATTGCGAATCATTATACAATCAATGTATGAATAAGAAATGTTATTCTGATACAAACGGAAGATGTGCTTGCAATAATGCTTTGAAATTTGAAGAAGCTGATAATGAATGCAAATATATTTATGAAGCATGTCCTTTGCAATCAAAAAGTATAATAGATACATATAAAAGAAATGCAAAATCAGATTGTTCCAGTTTTGTCATATCTGATTTAAAAAATACGAAAACCGCATTATCAAATATACTTGCCGAATTGACGGTGTGTATGCAACCAAAATGTAGATCAAAATCACGCGAGTTTCTTGGTTGTTTTGATGAAGATAATTTTGAAAAAAAATTAAAAACTTGTGAAAAAGTTTATTCTGAAGCATCTGATGTAGAATTATTAAAAAGTATGTTTAAAGATAATATGCTTGTTTACAAGAAAAAATATTGCGATGAAATTTATGGCACAATGAAAAGTGATAATGAATGTTATTTGACTATTGGTATAGGTCCATCATTCAAAACAATAAAAAAGACAAAAGAATTCAAAGTTGGTGATAGCGTAATTTGTTCAGAAAATGAATTTGGGACAAGTCTTGGCGAATCGAAATTCCAAAAAACAAGATATGTAAAAGACATAGTTTTAACGGGTGTTGATATCCTTGCTCGAGGAACAAGTATTGCCGCAACAGTCGTTGGTTCAAAAAGTGAAACCACAAGCGATAAACCTGAATATGTTGAAAATGGAGAGTTTGTAAAAAATCCAGATGGAACAAAAACATTTAAAGGTAATGGCGAATATACTGCTGTGTATAAAGGAACCGGAAAAACACAATCATCGATGAATGCTATTGATGTAATGAATCTTGCAACTGATGGATTAAATGGTTTAGTTGGTAGTCAACATTTGGGCGGTGCTATTGAAGGCGTAATGATGCTAAAAGATGGTGATTTTTCATACAAAGGCTATTGCTATGTAATAAAGGGGTCAACAGTAAAAGAATTATTTGAAGCTTCTGATGATTATTATTATAAACTTCGTTGGGGTGAAGATTGGAATTCAAGTATGTATTCTACGGAGAGCCAAAAATGAAAAAAGTAAGTTTATTAATTTTATCTTTGTTTGTAATAACATCCGAAGTTCAATCTTCAAGCAAAAGCAGTTTGAGAAAATCCTCTGGTTCTAAAACTGGTGGAAGAAGAAATGCAAATAAATCAAATAATAAAAGATCCGATATAAAAACGAAATCTTTGGATACAAAAGTTGAAGAAATAAAATCTTCATCAGAAAAGATGAGTTCATCGCTTTGCGATTCTGAATACACAAGATGTATGAATAAAGTTTGTTCCAATGACAGTTTAGGAAAATGTATTTGTTATGAAGATAGATCATCAAGTTCTTTATCAACAAATTTTATTGATATAGAAGGAATGAAAGTTAGACAGGGTTTTGAGGCTTTTGAATATGCTAAAAAAAGTTGTACTGAAATTTTGGATAAATGTTCTGAAGACAGAAGATTAATTACTGAAAAATATAAAAATTTAGTGCAAAGGGACTGTTTGATGATTTCAAAAGAAGATTCCTTGAAAGCAAAGGGAATCTCTGGTGATTTAGCAGAATTAAAAGCTTGTGTAAAAGATGCCTGCACAGTTAAAAGTATTGCTGGATATGAAAACTTTTCCTTTCCTGAATATAGTCTTTGCTTTAATGAAGATTATGCAAAATTCAGTGTTGATGCATTTTGTTCAAAGGTAATAGCAAAATCTGCTTCACCTTTGGGTACAAAACAAATGTTTCTTGATGAAATGGCATTAAAAAGAGAACAATCGTGCAAATCCATGAAAGGAACATTGTCTAATGATAGAAAGAAATGTTATGTGACTGTCACATACGGTAAAAACAAAGAAAATATAAAATCTTCTAAAAAAGTTGCAGTTGGTGAATACGTAGAATGTTCTGCAAGTGCATTTGGAACAGTTCAATCTGATAGTTGGGAGAAAAAACAAAATGATGTAAATAAAGTTTTGTCTTTGACTGCAACAGGATTTAATACTGCGGGTGCAGTTTTGGGTATGGCTGGAACTTCTGATCCTATTGGTTCGTTAGTTTCAAGTGGTATTGATATTGCCGAAGCAGGAGCAAATCTTGGTATGGATATAAAAGATTACAAAGATGGGAAAATAGATGCTATGAATTTAACATCATCCGCTGTAAGCAATGGACTATCAATAACTTTGAGTTCATTGTCTTTTGCAAAAGGAGTAAAAGAAGTTGGTGCTGTTTCAAAAAATGCGAGTGCAGTTTCTTCAGGATTAAAAAATGCCGGTAAAAATGCTAAAAACATTATTCAAAATGCTGATGGTTCAGTCACGGAATTATCAAAGGCTGGAAAGGCACTTCAAACAACAACAAACGCCCTAACCTATACAAGTATTGGTTTGGACATTACTTCTCAAACAGCTAATGTCGTAATAGATGAAATAGCAGATAGACAACAAATGGAGGAAGAACAAAATGCTATTATAAAACAAGCCGAAGTTGATAGAGCTTCTGGTTATGGTGTTGTAAATCAAACACTTTCGGAAAAAGGAAGTTGCTTCCTTAACAATGAATGGTTTGGAACGGAAAACGAAATAATTATGTTATTGTGGAAAAATTAAAAAAATCCTTTTATTTATAAAGAAAGTATGATAAAATTTATTTTTGTATAGGAGAAGATTATTGAGTTCTTTAAAAAAGATTTTAGTTAGTTTGCTTGTTATTGCATATCCTTTGGGTTTGCAAGTTGATGATGTATATGCAAGAAAAAAATCTTCTTCAGCAAGATCTTCAAAGAAAAAGAAAACTTCGAAAAAAAAGAAAAATACTGTGAAATCTGCATCTTCGGAAAGTTCAATAATAACTTCTGATAGTGAGAGTGATATACAAACATCAGCGACAACAACGACAACAACAAGTGTTCCTGTTACTTCAGCAAATGTAGTTGAGGAAGTTGTTTCTGCTTCTGATACAGAAGTTGCACCATCAAGTTCAGAAATAAAAGATATGTCAAAGGATGCAAAATGGGAAGAATTTAGAATTTGCATGCAGACAAGTTGTGCAGGAAGTGATGAACAACCAAACAATGTTGAATGTTATAAAAGTTTAAATTTTGATAATGTCTTTATGAATTGTAAATTATTAGTTGATGAAAGTAAACGTGAAGATTTCAAAAATTACTTTACTGGCCCATTTCTAAAGGCTGAAAAAAAGGCTTTTTGTGAAGGGGATTTATATGGTGGACAGTTCAATGAATCTACTGGAAAATGTGCGATTACCGTAAAATACACAAGACCAGCATACAATGGAAAACAATATAAATGTGGTTCAGAATCAAAATCATTAACATGGTATCTTGACGGACGAAACTATATTTGTGATGCAGATTTGTTTGGTGTTGGAGAATGTTATCAAGACAGTGATGGTTATCAAGCTGCACAGATTCAAAAATGGACTAGTGTTGCACAATTGGTTGCTGGTACTGTTGCAGGAGTTACTTCTGGATTAACAGCAGGACTTAAGATTAAAAAAGAAACTAAAACACAAAAAGATGATAATGGAAATTATTATACATCATCGGAAAATGTAAAGGTTCAAAAGATAGATAAAAAAACAGGAGAAACGAAGACAGTTGATGCAAGAGAAGGTGCTTTGACTGGTATAACTGCTGGATTTAATGCTAGTTCAGGAATGCTTTCAAGTGGTGCAACAAGTTTGGCTACTGCAATGATTATGGAAAAAGAAAAAGGAAACCGAATCTATGGCGTTTGCAATCTCCCAAGTGGTGAAATTATTTCAGAAGGAAGTTCAATAAAACTTTCCTGGTAGTTATTTTTCCTTTAATCTACATTCTATGTATTTAAGAACGCGTTTCATTTGATAGTCAATTTCGTCATATTCGAAATCTAAAAATCCACTTCTAGCTGTAAAAACAAGATCATATCCTTCAATTCTGAAATTTCGAATATTTTGATTTACTGCATATTTCAAACGGCGACGAATAAGATTTCTTTTATTCGCACGTTTCGATGTACTTTTCACAGAAACAGTAAAACCAACGTGGATATTACCATCGCTAAACCTTGTTTCAGACCAATGGGTTAAAAAAGCAGGATTTACAAAACGATTTGGATTATCTTTTGGTCGTTCAGCCCCCTTTTCAACAATACCCTTTCGTATCAATCGCTTAAAACCATTGCGAACTATACCAAAAGGATTTATTCGATAAAAATCAAGTTTACGACTTTTTAAAATCGCAACCTTAACTGGACTATTTTGTTTTCTTAAATAATTTACCATAGAAAGAATAATACCAAAATTTTTATTTTTTTCAATAAAAAAGGGTCACACAAAGATGACCCAATTTGATTTTGTGTCGTAAAGTATTAGAATTCAACTTGTACACAAAGGCGTTTTCTACCTTTTGCACGTCTTGCATTCAATACTTTTCTTCCGTTTAATGTAGCCATTCTTGCACGAAAACCATGTCTTCTTGATCTTACGATTTTTGATGGTTGAAATGTTCTTTTCATAATATTCACCTTTTAATGTTTAAAATAATGAGGGTATTTTATATATAAATAACAATAAAGTCAAGTATAAAATACTATTATCTCTGTTTTTCTTTTGATGAAAGGTAAGCCTTTGCACATTTACCATACATAATAGCTTCACAGTGAGTGTGTTCATCATTCCAAACAGGAATTCCGCCTGTACCATATGCACTAAGCTCAAACAATTTTGATGAAAATTCGCAATTACATTTACCTGAATTAACAACTAATTCCTTACAATTTTCGAATTTTGGGCAATTTTTACAATCGTGTTCTATATGAACCACAGTATTATCAATAGCTTCATTCGATAATCCATCAGTATCACCAAAAAGTTTACCCCATAAGGTTGACATCGATATTATAGAAAAATTGGCATTATACTCTGCGATAAGAGATTTTAATTTTTTCATATATACACAATGTTTGTTAAGCTCGGAATATGAGATACAATCCTTTGAACATTCTTTGTAATAAGAACAATCCTTTTTATCACAACGGTAAAGATCATCACCATCCAAAGAATATAAATCATCTGATGATTTATCACCGTTTACCTCTAAATAAACAGAAAAACCACCGAAAGTTTCAGTTTTTATTTTTCCATCTTTACTAGGATAAGAAATTTTCATAATTATCGACCTTCCCTATAATCAACAGGAACGAAAAGACTACAATCACCACCATATTTTTTTGATAAACGTTCAAAATCAGAAAATGCAGTCATTTCATTTGTTGGAAAAGTTTCCCCTGTTTTCATATTAATAATTCGAACGGGAGGAACTTCGGTATTTTTCTTATCAATATTTTTTAAAAAATCATAAAATTCTTTTGTTTGTGAAATATTATTCATCATTAATCCTTTTATTTTAATGAGGAAAGTATATTACTTGCATAAAAATTGTCAAGCAATAAAAATACAACTTAAAATAAACAAAATAAGAATATCTTAGATAAAAAAATGAGGCTTTTCTGTTGATAGGAAAGCCCCAAACCCCACTTTAAGGGTTCTATATCCTTAAAGAATTTTGTTCGCTAAACTGCTATTAAGCAGCCATTGCGAAAGAACGATTATCATTTGCGTTCATTTTTTTTGACCCGATTGAAAGTCGGAATCATCACTTGATACACCTTAACCCTTTATTGTATCCGTCGATGCTATTTTACCCCCATATATCTTTTTTGGTGGAGGTATGGGGTACCGCCCCCCAGTCCGAAATACCTATTCCAATTAAGATTTAGTATCATAGTCATTGCTGACTTTTTAATTATATGAAAATTTCAAACATTTTTCAAGAGCAATTATTTCTTATAGCAGATTTTGTAGAAATTTAATAAAATTGTGATATACTATTAATCTGGTTAATCGGAGGTTAAAATGATTATTGAAAATATAAATGTAAAAGATAACAATATTGAAGAAATCGTTGAAACCTATAAATTGGATAAAGATTTGCTTCTTGATGTTCAAGATACAAGCGAGATTGCTCGATTTTTAGAAAAGACTAACTATACCGAGGTTATTTTAAAATATCCTGTAAAAACCGAAGTATCTACACTTGGTGTTCATATAACAAAAGATACCATGCTGTTGCTTCATACTGATGATTTTCCATACGAAATTGACATTAATCATAAAACAACATTACTTATTCTTGTTGATATAATTGGAAAAATTACGGAAAGTTATTTCAAACTTTTAAAAAATGTTGATAAAAAGATAAAAAAAATAAAAAGTTCTTCGAAAACGAAAGTTAAAAACTCCAGTCTTCTTTCCCTTTTCGAATTGCAAAACGATTTGGATGACTATAAGGTTTCCTTTCATCCCCATAACATAGTCATCCAAATCGTTT
>JAILLX010000055.1 GCA_024692925.1 bacterium | reverse complement strand
GGGAATTTTTAACTTGGACTAGTGACGATAATTTATATAAATCTAATGCTTTAGAAAAAATGATTTCGTATTTAAATAAAAATAAAAATGTTGATTTGGTTTCTATGAATTTTGATTATATTGATGAAAATGGAAATTTTATAGAAAACTTTGAAAATACGTTTAATCATAAAAGAACAGTATTAAATTTATTACATCGTAATAATGTCGGTTCTGCTTTTATGTATCGAAAATCTATTGCAAATAAAGTCGGGAAATATGATAAAAAAGCTTTTTGTGTTGAAGATTTTGATTATTGGTGCCGTATTGCTTTGAGTGGAAATATATCATATACAAGTGATAATATATATAAATATCGCATTCACTCTTCTTCGTTATCTGCAACAAAAAAAACTGAAATTGATAAAAAAACAAAAGAATTAAGAAAAAAATATTTGTATCAATTTTTTAATAAATTTAAATATTCTTGGTATGATAGAATTATCGCAATGATGAAATTTAAAATTTATTCTAAATCAATTTTAAACAATTTTATTATTTTTTTATTCAAATTTTATTCTTTGATAGTTCGACTTTTTTCTATTTTATTTTTCTGGAATAAAAAAAATCGACATAAGTTTGTAGAAATATTTTTACCAAACTTTTCATTTTTATGCAGAAAGGGTTAATTATGAAAAATATATTAGTAATATTAGGTACAAGACCTGAAGCTATAAAATTAGCACCAGTTATTTTAGAATTAAAAAAAGATAAAAGATACAACATCCTTGTATGTAATACAGAACAACAAAAGGAACTTTCTAACCAAACGTTAGAATTTTTTGGAATTAAAGCAGATTATAAGTTGGATGTAATGTTACCAAATCAAACTCTTGCTGGTGTTCAAAGCCGAATTTTGGACAAACTGTCTGTTATTTATCAAAATAATAAGATAGACGCAACTATTGTTCAAGGAGATACAATGACTGTATTTTGTGGTGCTTTAGTTTCATTTTATAATAAAATTCCTGTTTTTCATGTAGAAGCAGGTTTGAGAAGTTATGATTTATTTGAACCATTTCCGGAGGAAGCTATGCGTCAAATGACTGCAAGATTAGTAGATTTACATTTTGCTCCTACTATAAAATCCGAACAAGCATTATTAAATGAACATATTGATAGAAAAAAAATTTTTTTAACTGGAAATACTGTCATTGATGCACTTTCTTGTTTATCTTCTTCAATAATTGCCGAATCTGAATTAGTATTGTATCAAAAAGGCATTAAGCTAAATGATAAACTTGTTTTAATAACTGCACATAGAAGGGAAAATCATGGAGAACGTTTAGATAATATTTTAGATGCAATTACTGAATTAACAAAAAAATATACTGACCATCAATTTGTTATACCTGTTCATCCAAATCCAAATGTTCATGATAAAATATATAAAAGATTAAATGCTATAGAAAATGTTATATTAACTGAACCTTTGGATTATCCCAAATTGGTTTGTATTATGAAAAATGCAAAGTTGGTTTTGACTGATAGCGGAGGTATTCAAGAAGAAGCTCCTACTTTTGGAGCACCAGTTTTTGTTATGCGTTATGAAACTGAACGTATGGAAGGTGTAGAAGCAGGTTTTGCCAAATTAGTTGGAGCTGATACAAATAAAATAATATCTGAAGTTTCAAACATTTTATCAAAAGATAAAAAAGAGACTCGTTTGGATGGATCAAAAAATCCATACGGTGATGGTAATGCAGCAAAAAGAATTACAAATATAATAGAAAAATTTTGGGAGAATTAAAAATGAAATTAAAAGAATATAAATATAGGATTTTTTCACACATTCTTTGGGGTAAAAGAAAACAACACTATAAAATGAAGTGGAATTATGTTAAATTAAAATATAATATGGGTATTCAAATACAAAAATTAGTGAAAAAACTAAACTTGAGATCAAAAGAATTACAAAAACCAATTATAGTTTATTTTTCATCATTCGATTTCTTCTATCCACTAACACAACGCCCAAATCATATATTTAAAATACTCGCTAAAAGAGGTTTTCCTTGTTTATTTCCATCAAGTAAACCTGAAATTTTAGAATATGAAAAAAATTTATTTGTAGTTCCTTTTAGCTGTTTACTTGATATTTTAAAGTATGATTTTCCAAAAGTTATGATTACTTCTTTTGCTTGTATATATGTCGGAAATATTTTACAATATATAAAAAATAAGGATTTGGTTTTATATGAATTAATTGATGATTTTGATTTATTAACAGATAAAAAGCGTATTAAAAAATCAAAAAAAATATTTTCTAAATTGATT
>JAILLX010000052.1 GCA_024692925.1 bacterium | reverse complement strand
TAAGTTTACTATTTACATAATTTAATTCAGTTGATAAAAGTAAACTTAACAGTTTTGCAAAGGGTATAACATGGGCTAATATTGATACAAAAGAACCATATTATAGAACAACAAAAAATGAATTAGAAAGAAATGTTGTTTTAAATGAAAATGTGTATCTTAAAAAACAAAACAGTACCCTAGAACGTACTTTGTCTGATATGAAACAACTTCAAGATAATCTTATAAATAAAGTACAAGTTTTAGCCGACAATAGTATAAGTGATATTGAAAATGTTTTATCAAAAGTGGATATTGTCCTTTCACAAGTACATCTTAAAAATAGAAATAATTTGATTAAAAAAGTTCAACAAGAAGATGGTGAAGGTCTTGGTGGTAAATATATACCGCTTAAAAATATTGATTTAATGGATGAAGATTTGGATTTAAAATTCAAAAATGCAAATCTCAAGGTAAACCTTTGGGAAGGATTATCAAAAGCAAAAACAATGCTTCCACTTGGTGCTCCAGTAAAAAAGGTTCGTATAACATCGCCATTTGGTATCAGACCAGATCCATTCTTTAAAACTCCGGCAATGCATACAGGTATCGATTTCGGAGGTAAAGAAGGTACACCTCTTTATGTGACTGCTGCTGGTAAAGTTATTCAGGCTGGCCCACGTGGTGATTATGGTTTAGCCGTAGAAGTTGATCACGGTCTTGGATTTACAACACTTTATGGACATTTAAGTAAAATAACTGTTCAAAAAGGTGATATTGTCGAAGAAGGAACAAAGGTTGGTCTTGCTGGTTCAACAGGACGAAGCACTGGCCCTCACTTACACTATGAACTTCGTCATAATTCACATCTTTTAAACCCATACGCTTTTATAAAAGTAGAAAATAAATAGGAGGAAAATATGTTTGGTCTTACAAAAAAAATTACACCATCAAGTTTGATAAGTTGTTCTATGTCAATCAAGGGTAATATAGAATCTGATTCAGAAGTATATATCGATGGTATAGTCGAAGGTGATATAAATTGTAAAACACTTATTATTGGTATAAATGGAAATATAAAAAGCCCACTTATTCAGGCTGAAAAAATAGTAGTACATGGTGTTATTGAAGGAAATATAAATGCTGTTTCTGTATACCTTGGTCCAACAGCAAGAATAAATGGAAATATTACACACAAAGATATTTCTGTTGAAAACGGTGCTTTTGTAAGTGGAGAAATTAAGCAAAAAAGATAGAGGTATTTTATGAAAAATATAATTATTGGTTCCGATCATGCAGGGGTTGAATTAAAATCTTTTTTCAAAGAATATTTGGAAAATAATGATTTTAAAATACTTGATGTCGGAACATTTGATGTAAATAGTTGCGATTATCCTGATATTGCAAAGTCATTAGCCAATAAAATGAAAGAAAATTCTATTGAAACAGGAATCCTTATTTGTGGAACTGGTGTTGGTATGAGTATTGCTGTAAATAGATTTTCATTTATTCGTGGTTCATTATTGTATAATAACGAAGTTGCAAAACTTGCCCGAGAACATAATAATGCAAATGTCGCAATCTTTGGAGCAAGAATGTTTTCAAAAGAAGAAAATCTTGAATTTTTAAAAACATTCCTTTCAACAAGCTTTTCAAACGAAGAAAGACATAAAAAAAGAATTACAAAACTAGATTAAAAAATCCCTCGTTTGAGGGATTTTATTTTAATATATTGGATGTTTTTCACAAAGTTTTTTAACTTTTTCCCTAACTGCTTTTATTGTTTCAGATTCGTAATCTTTATTTTTAATAAAATCATCAACAACTTCAGTAATAAGATTTGCAACTTCGACAACGTCATCTTCTTTAAATCCACGTGTTGTAATCGCAGGAACACCCAATCTTATTCCAGAAGTAATTGCTGGTGGATTTGGATCATTTGGAATACCATTTTTATTGCATGTAATTCCAGCATTTTCCAAAGCAAGATCTGCTTCTTTTCCTGTAATACCCTTTGACCTTAAATCAACAAGGATAAGGTGAGTATCAGTACCACCACTTACTAAATTAAATCCATTTTTTACCAAAGTTTCACCCAAAACTTTTGCATTTTTAAGGATTTGTTCAGCATATTCTTTCCATTCTGGACGAAGTATTTCACCAAACGCAACAGCCTTTCCTGCAATAATATGTTCCAATGGACCACCCTGTATTCCTGGAAAAACAGCCTTATTTATCTTTTTTGCGATTTCTTCATCATTAGTTAAAATCATACCGCCTCTTGGTCCACGAAGTGTTTTATGTGTAGTAGTCGTCACAACATCCGCAATTCCAACTGGACTTGGAATAACCTTACCTGCAACAAGCCCTGCAAAATGAGCCATATCAACCATTAAATATGCCCCAACCTTATCTGCAATTTCACGGAATTTTTTAAAATCGACAAGTCGTGGATAAGCCGAACCACCTGCAACAATAAGTTTTGGTTTATTTTCCAAGGCAAGTTTTTCTACCTGTTCATAATCAATATAACCATCTTCCTTCACACCATATTGCACAGAATTAAACCATTTACCACTGATAGTAGGCTTTGCCCCATGTGTCAAATGACCACCGGCATCCAAACTCATTCCCATAATTGTATCACCAGCATTAAGCAAAGCAAAAAATACAGCAGTATTTGCCTGAGCCCCACTATGAGGTTGCACATTCACAAATTGACAACCAAAAATTTTCTTTGCACGTTCGATACAAAGAGTTTCCATCTCATCAATAAATTTGCAACCCTGATAATATCTATGACCACTGTATCCTTCGGCATATTTATTTGTAAGGATTGAACCCATAGCCTGTAATACAGCCCTTGATACAATATTTTCCGAGGCAATAAGTTCAATACAATTTTGTTGTCTGTCAAGTTCAGATTCTATAATATTATATACTGCACCATCCGCAGTTTTAAGGTCATCTTTGAAAAAATTTACCATTATTACCTCCATAAAATTTATTTGTTAAGATAGTATAATAGAAATAGTTTTTTTTCAACCTCATAATAAAAAAATAATTGACAGTTTAAATATTTTAGTCTA
>JAILLX010000013.1 GCA_024692925.1 bacterium | reverse complement strand
TAAGAAACCCATTTTCCATTTTTGAAATAAACCTTAACATATAAGATATTGGGACAAGGGAAAATGGGTTTCTTATATTGCCAGGTCTTGATAAAAATATTTCTGATAAAGATTTTGAAATTTTGACTGCTGATTATCCAAAAACGAATCAAAATCATCCACAATATGGTTTGTTAAAGTTGATAAAGGGACTTGGTTTAAAAATCTCTGATGTTCCTGAATTACCATTGTTTAAAAAATATGATATTGCCGATTCGGATAGGGAGCTTTTATCAAGCAATATTATGTTGTCCTCTGAAATGAATGATGATTGGTCAATGCTTCCAAAATTAAAAAATAATGTATTAGAGAATGTTTCAGAGTTATGTTTAGATACCGATTCGGATGAAGTATTTGCTGTTGCTGGATTATTAAGAAAAGCTGTTGCTGAAAATAAAAAAGCATTACTTATTACACCAGATCGTAAGATTGCAAAATCAGTCGCAAATGAACTTAAACGTTGGAATATTATTGTCGATGATTCCGCTGGTGTCCCAGCCAGTGATACCACAACCGGAAATTATATAATTCTTGTTTTAAAAATGCTTTATGATAATTTTTCACCTTATTCAATTCTTGCAGTTTTAAAACATAAATATACTAATCTTGGGTATAAAAAAGAAGAATTGGATGATATAATTTCGGACTTTGAAAACAAAGTTTTGCGTGGTAAAATTTCGCTTAATAGTTTTGATAAAATAATTTCCGAAGCATCAAAATATGATAATGTTCATAAACTTCTTTTGAAAATAAAGGAAATTTCTTCTGATATATATACAAAGATTAACGATTCGCAAAAATATAGTATTTATGATTTATTGTATTCACATCTTTCTTTGGTGGAAAAATTTGTGTCATCGGAGTATGTTAATACTGATGAAATTTTGTGGAAATCTGATTTGCATAGTGAATTATCAAATGAACTGTTAGAGCTTCTTTCTTCGTTAAAAGAAATAAAATCCGAAGATAGTGTTATTGATAAAATGACCGCATCGGCATATTTCATATTTATTTCAAATTACCTTTTATCTTTAAGTTTAAGACCGAAAATAAATTCTCATCCAAATATTGCAATTATGAATTCTATCGAAGCAAGGTTGATAACTGCGGACTTGTATATTATGTCTGGATTAAACGAGGATACATTCCCAAGTGTCACATCTGATGATCCATGGATGAGTAGACCAATGAAAGCAAAATTTAAACTTCCATTACCGGAACGAAAGATTGGTTTGTCATCACACGATTTTGTTGAATTTTTCTGTAAAAAGAATGTAATTATGACTCATGCAACAAAGGTTGATGGCGTAAATACAATTACTTCTCGTTGGCTTACAAAACTTTCCGCCATCGTAAATATCGCAAATTTGGAATGGAAAAATCCTTTGTCTGATGAAGTAAAATCGTGGATAAAATTATCCAGCATTACAACTGATTCTTCTCGTTGTGGTCGACCTTCGCCTTGTCCACCTGTTTATGCAAGACCAAAGGAACTTTCTGCGACATGGATTGAAAAGTGGTATCGTGATCCATACATAATTTTTGCAAATAAGATTTTAAGACTTAAAAAACTTGATGATATAAATCCGATTGCTGGTCCTGCGGAACTTGGTACAGTTATCCATAATAGTTTGGAAGAATTTAAGAAAAAAAATCTTTCTACATTTGATGAACTTATGCAAATTATGCACAATAACGCCGTTCCATATATGGATATTCCGCAAATTGATTTTTGGTATTCAAAATTTGAAACTGTGGCAAAGTGGTTTATTGATTACGAGGCAAGCATAAAAAATCTGACTTCGTTTTCATTTCAAGAAGAAACCGGAAAACTTGAAATTACACCTGATTTTACAATAACTGCAAAGGCAGATAGAATTGATATTTTGCGTGATAACAGTGCTGTTATTTTTGATTATAAAACCGGAACTCCGCCATCGGAAAAGGAAGTTTTAAGTGGTTATGCTCCACAACTTCCGATTGAGGCATTAATACTTCAACATAAAGGTTTTAGCAATATTAAAACAAATTCCAAAGTTGGTGGTATTCGTTATATCAAATTAACCGGAAGCCAAAACGGACATATTTCCGGTGAAAAATTGGATGCATCTATTGATGATATTATTGAAACAGCATTTAAAAATTTAAAGGAAAATATCGAATTATTTTCTAAGGAATCCACACCATACCTTTCCCGTCCAAACCCAAACAAGGTTGGACATAGTATCGAAAATTATTCAGAATATTCCCATCTTGCAAGGGTGAAAGAATGGAACGAATAATTACTTTCTTTTTGGTTTAAGTATTATTGTTGCAAGTGGTGGTAATGTAATACTTAAGGATTGTTTAAATCCTTGCCATTCAATAGCTTCTGGTTTCAAAAGTCCATCATTGCCAACACCACTTCCCATAAATTCAAAATCATCAGAATTAAATATTTCTTCAAATTCACAGTCTTCAGGAACACCAATTCTGTAATCTTCCCTAATAATAGGAGTCATATTTGTAATTGCAATTAAATAGTTATCCCTGTTTTTTGCATACCTTATATATGGGAATACACTATTTTCAGAATCGTTATAATCAAGCCATCTGAAACAATCTGGACTTGAATTATTTTCATATAATGCAGGTTCAGATTTATAAAGTTCATTTAATGTTTTAACTTCTTTTTGAACAGCTCTGTTATATGGATCATTTGTTAAATGCCAATCCAAACTTTGGTTTTCATTCCATTCATTATATTGTGCAAATTCGTCACCCATAAACAAAAGTTTTCGCCCTGGGAAAGTCCACATATATCCATAAAATGCACGAAGGTTTGCAAACTTTTGCCATTTATCACCAGGCATTTTATTTATAAGTGAACATTTACAATGTACAACTTCATCATGGGAAATAGAAAGAACAAAGTTTTCTGAAAAGGCATACATTATGCAATGTGTCATTTGATGATGAATATATTTTCTGTAAATTGGATCTTTACTCATATAATCAAGAACATCATGCATCCAACCCATATTCCACTTATATCCAAACCCAAGACCACCCACATCAACAGGTTTCGAAACATTTCCCCAACCGGTTGATTCCTCTGCAAACGAAGCTGTATTTGGATATTTTCCATACATCAAAGTATTAACTTTTTGAAGAAAGGCAATTGCTTCTAAATTCTCTCTACCACCATAAATATTTGGAACCCATTGACCGGCACCACGGCTGTAATCAAGATAAAGCATAGATGCAACCGCATCAAACCTTAACCCATCAACCTTGTATTCATCAAGCCAGAATGTAGCAGATGCAAGAAGAAAGTTTACAACTTCATTTCTTCCGTAATCATAAATTTTTGTGCCCCAATCTTTATGTTCACCTTTTCTGTCATCCGCATATTCATATAATGGTCGCCCATCAAAGTTTGCAAGTCCATGAGCATCCTTTGGAAAATGAGCTGCAACCCAATCAAGTATTACTGCGATTCCAGCATTATGGCATTGTTCAACGAAATATTTAAAATCATCAGGTGTGCCATATCTTGAAGTTGGTGCAAACATTCCTGTTGTCTGATACCCCCATGATCCATCAAACGGATATTCCATTATTGGCAAAAGTTCTATATGAGTAAATCCCATATATTTAACATAAGGAATCAAATCATGTGCAAGTTCGCGATAACTTAAATATTGATTTCCATCCTTTCTTTTCCATGACCCAAGGTGTACTTCATATATTGATATAGGAGCATCAATGGAATTAACCGCCTTTTTAATTTTTTCCCAATGCTCGTTTACTTCCCACTTATATTTATTTTGATCCCATACAATAGATGCGGTTTTAGGGCGAAGTTCTTGATAAAAACCATACGGATCAGATTTAAGTGGTAAAAGTCTTCCATCCTTTGAAATTAATTCAAATTTATAAATTGTTCCTTCTGTTAAATGAGGAATAAATATATCCCATATACCACTTACTGGATGACGTCGCATAACATTAACTCTACCATCCCAGTTATTAAAATCCCCGACAACACTAACCCTGTATGCATCCGGAGCCCATACAGCGAACGAAACGCCATCAACTCCATTAAGGGTCATAGGATGGGCCCCCATCTTATGATAAAGTTCAAAATGGTTTCCTTCCCTTAAAAGGTAATTGTCAAATTCCCCAATCACAGGTGGAAAACTGTATGTATCCTCGGTTAATCTTTCCTTTCCTGTATCATCAGTAATAAGAAGTTTATATTTACATTCGTCTTCATTTATAAAAGTTTCATAAAGCCCATCTTCGTGGATTTTTTCCATAGGGGTTTCAATACTTAATCCATCAGTAATCACAGAAATTTTTTGTGCAAATGGATTAAAAACCCGTATAACGGCAGATTTTTTTTCATTATCTAATTTATGAAATCCAAGAAAAGCAAATGGATTGTTTTCACGACCAGAGATTATATTTTGAATATTTTCTTTTGTTAAAATGCCATTATCCATATTTTCCCCCTATGCTTCCTACCCATAAATGAACTATAACTTTTAAAATATATAAAAGCAACGAGAATTTTTTTTAATTTTCTTCTTGATATAATAAAAAAAGCATAGTAAAACAATGAAGGAGAAGGAGTGAAAGGGACGAAAAGGAATGCGACAGAAAGTTATTTTATTTTTGATGTTTTTATTCGGCATTTCAAATAATGCCTCGTCCCTTGATATGGGAATATCTGGGGCTTTTTTATCAAAGGCCTCAGATAGTTTACCTAATGTTGCAACTCTTGCTGATATGGTTCTTGAACAACCAAACGAAGCATTTCTTCCTGAAGATTCTGATGCTATTATTTATGAAGTCGTTTCTTTGGATGAAGAAAATACTGATGATAAATTACCATCTATTACAGAAGAATTGCCTTTGCCTGAACCAATGATTGCAAAGGTCGAAGAAAAAATTGAACCTGTTAAACCAGTTGTGAAATCGGAAAAGGTTTCTTCTCTTCGTCCCGATGATCTTATTAAACCAGAAATTAAAAAAACTCGTACCCTTGCAAAAAATAAGAATGATAAATTTGCAAATATAAAGGTGTCCGAAGGGGAAGAAGTCCTTGTTTCAACATCTGAACCTGTTAAATCTCCGATTGTTGAAAAGAAGGTAAAAAAGAATATTGTTGCAAAAATTGAACCTAAAAAATCTAATAAAAAAGAAAAGGTTGTTGCAAAGGTTGATGATATAAAAGTTCCAACAATTGAAACAAAAACTGAAAATGTGGATGAAAATCCATTTGGGGTTATAGTTTCAAAAACAAAGAAAAAAGAAACAAAGAAAAATACTGCTGATTCTATAAACAGTCCTTTTATAAAGGCATTTTCTGCAATCCAGCCTGAAACAAATAAAAATGTTGTGGTAAGCAAAAATACACAGTCTGTGAAGAAGAAAAAATATTCTGATATATTAGTTTCTTCGGAAAATCGTAAAAAAGATTTGCATAAAACATATCTTTCTGGCAATCAATATCTTTCTGCTTATGAAGATGAAAACGAGGAAGCATTAGAAGAGGATGTCGATGAAGAAATTGATGAAAACGAAGAAGAAAATGAAGAAGAATATCAGGATGATGAAGGATTCGAAGAACAAAAAAATGTAGAAGATGCTTTGGAAGGTAAAGGCGATAAAAAAGTTTCTGTTGAAAAAATTGATGTGAAAGATGTAAAGGAAAAATTACAGGATGCAAAAAAATCTCTTTCTGCACCAAGTGGTCCGTTAAAGGCTGGTACTCGTGAAGTTTTGCAAATGAAAATCGATTTCCAAAACGGAAGCAGTGCTGTTTCTGGCGAAAGTGTTAATTTGATTCGCTCATTTGCACAAATTGCAACTGAACAACCAACAAATTCCATTGAAATAACCATACCGGAAAGTGTTATGGGTAATCCAAAAAAGAAAAAGTTGACTGCACGTCGTCTTTCTATTGTAAGTAATATTTTGCGTAATGCAGGTATTTCTGATAAGCAAATACTTCCTGTTCTAACTAATCGTGATGAAGATTCTTTTGCTTTTCGTGTTGTAAGTAATGATGCTTATACAAAATTGCGTGTAAGCAAAGGTACTGATATGTTTGGTGAAGAAGAAAACGTAAAAGAATATAATATTATGAAATGGTAATACTAAAACATATTTGGGATTCCGTAATAAATTTTATTTTCCCTCAACAGTGCTGTATTTGTAAAAATTTCCTTGGTGAAAGTGGTTATCTTTGTATTTCTTGTGCATCAAAATTTGATGTAATTTCTGAACCAAAATGTGCTTGTTGTGGTTATCCATTTGAATTTAAGTTAAAAAGTAAAAACAAAAAATTACTTTGCCCTAATTGTATAAAGAAGCCATATAAATTTGATGGTGCAATTTCTGCGGTAAGATATGATGATTTTGCAAAGAAAATAATCCTTCCATTTAAACATGGTGATAAAACACAATATGCAAAACCTATTTCTACTATTATGATTATGGCAGGTCGAAAATTTAAGGATGAAATTGATGTAATTATACCTGTTCCAATACATCTTACCCGTATGTTAAAAAGAAAGTATAATCAGGCAAGTCTTCTTTCAACCTATATTTCAAAGGCATATCAAAAACCTGTGCTTTATTCAACATTGCTTCGTTCTAAATCAACTCCATCCCAAGGGCATATGTCTGAAAAGGAAAGAAAACAAAATGTTTCCGGTGTTTTTGTTGTAAAGAAAAATCAAAGGATAAAAGGAAAGAATATATTGCTTATTGATGATGTATTTACTACTGGTGCGACTGTAAATGAATGTACAAAAATTTTAAAGAAAAGTGGTGCTAATAAAGTTTTTGTTCTTACTTTTGCCAGAGTTATAAAATAGATAATTCTGTTGATTCTCAATATAAAATTTTGTAATATATAAAATATTAAAATTTAGGGAAAATAAAAATGGGAATTTTAACAGGAATTATTGCTTTTATTATATTGCTTCCAATTATTGTTTTTGTTCATGAATTTGGTCATTTTTTGTTTGCAAGGATAAATGGTGTCCGTGTTGAATCTTTTTCAATTGGTTTTGGTCCATCACTTTTTTCATGGAAGGACAAACATAATACTGTTTGGAAAATTTCTGCAATCCCACTTGGTGGTTATGTAAAAATGCTTGGGCAATCTGATACTCCGGAAAGTGCCGAGGAAAAAGCAAAAAAAATAAAAAAGATGAGCCAAAAGGATAAGTCGGAAAGTTTTGAATTTAAAAAACGTTATCAAAAGGCATCAATCGTTTTTGCGGGTCCATTTTTTAATTTTCTATTTTCATTTTTTGTATTTTTTGCCTTGTATTTATTTATCGGTGTTCCACAAACTTCATCTGTTGTTATGGATACAGTAAAGGATTCTCCGGCATACGTTGCGGGAATACGTGCTGGTGATACAATTATTTCCATTGATGATATTGTAATTGAAAACCCAAGAAATATTTCAAAAATATTATCCAATTCAAATGGAAAAAAACTTTCTGTTAAGGTTAAACGTGATAACAAGGATTTAATTTTATCTCTTACACCTGAACGAAAAAATAATACATATTTTATGGGCGTAAGTTATGCTTCACGATTCGAAAATTATAAGACTATAGGTTTTATTGAAGCAATTGAAAAATCTTATTCTTCTATTTCTACTATTGTTTGCGATACATTAAAATCATTGGGTGAAATTATTTCTGGAAATCGTTCATCAAAAGAATTGGGTGGAATGATTTCTATTGCAAAGGTCAGTGGTGATGCACTTTCTGCTGGTGCATATGCATTCTTCTATTTAATGGCATTTATTTCGGTAAGTCTTGGGCTTTTCAATCTATTTCCAATACCTGTTCTTGACGGTGGATATTTATTTATATATATAATAGAGGGAATTATAAGACGAGAAATTCCTGAAAAATTAAAAGAAGTAATTTTCTTTATGGGCTTTTTATTTATTGTGTTTTTGTTAATTCTTTCAAATTTAAATGATGTTCTAAGGATTATAAAATAATGAAAAAATTTTTGATTTTAGTTTTTTGTTTAACCTTTTCATCGCTTGCTCGTTCAGAAGTGAGTGATATAAAAATTTCTGGATTAAAACGTCTTCATCCTGATATGGTAAAAAATATTATTGATATAAAAGAAGGTACAAACCTTGATGAAAAAAAGTTAAATGA
>JAILLX010000079.1 GCA_024692925.1 bacterium | reverse complement strand
ATATAAACAATACTATTTATTTTGTCAAGTAGCGTGCAAATAATATAGATTATTCTTGTTGCAATTTTATGATTTATCTTCTATACTTTATTTTGGATTTGTGAAAGCAAATCCGCGTGAATTTAACCTAACTTGTCCCACGAAACGGACTAAAAAAGGAGTGAAAAATGAAAAAAACTGCTGAAGCGGTCTCTTTGGGCCATCCTGATAAAACATCTGATTATATTTCTAGTTATATTCTTGATAAGTTGATTGAGCAAGATTCTTATGTCAAGTATGCTGTGGAAGTTTTGGTAAAAGATAACTACATAGTGCTTGGTGGAGAAGTGATGGGAAATGTATCACTTGAAAAAGTAAATGAGTATGTCTTGGGTGCTCTTGCTGATATTGGATATACGAAAGAATATGCAAATCATTGGAAACATTTTGCGATAGAGCCAGATAAGGTTGAAGTAGAAAACCTTATCGGTTGCCAATCCTGTGATATAAATAAAGGAGTAGAGCAAAATGGTTGGGGCGACCAGGGTGTGTTTGTTGGCTATGCCTGTAAAGGTGAGGGAAATATTAATCGAGAACTTTATCTTGCAAGAAAATTGAATCGTGCTATTTATGAAAATGTAAAGCAAGGATTTACCTTGGGTTTGGATATAAAAACACAAATTACACTTGATGATGATGGCAGTATTGATACAGCAATTGTAGCGGTACCAATGCTTTCAAATATAGATTTGACTGATTTTGTTATTGAAACTTTGGGTGAAAGGCCAAAACATATTATTGTGAACGGAACAGGAATTTATACTTATCATTCCTCCATTGCAGATTGTGGAATTACAGGGCGAAAATTGGCTGTGGACTTTTATTCTACTGCTTGCCCAATTGGAGGGGGAAGTCCATGGACCAAAGATGCAAGTAAAGCTGATTTGACACTTAATATTTATGCCAGAAAACTTGCATTACAATACTTAAAAGATAATGACGAGTGTTTTGTTTTTCTTTCGTCATGTATTGGAATGGCAGAACTTCCAAGTGCGACGGTTAAGGTCGTAAAAAATGGCATTGCAACAATGAAAAATATTATTGTTGATAAAACACCGACCGAAATTATTGAAGAATTAGGTTTGCGAAAACCAGTATTCAAAGATTTGTGTAAAAACGGATTGTTCAGTTTGCTGTAATCAACAAGCCCCATGTCGGGGCTTTTTCATAATCTTATTTTTACTTGAAAGTATATCTAGGAGGATTTAGAATATAGGAAGATAATGAATGTGAGGTTATTGATGATTGATAAAGATAGAAAAAATTATTTGTTAAATAATTTGCTTTTTTAAAACTCCAAGTAATAAAAATATGACATATTGTAATCGATCTTTCTAAAACCTTGATTTTCTGCCTATTATAGTTATGTCGGCAAGGTTAGAAAGTTGTGTTTTTTGCTACCCCATACAGCAAGATACAAATTAGATTTTTTTAAAGTCCAAGATGTCTGCGGTTTTAGAAAAGTTAGGAAATTGGTGCTGTAGACATCACCAAATTTTTTTTCCGTTTGCCATTATTCGGTAGTGAACCAGCAGTTCTAAAATTCCTCACTAACACCACTCATCATTAAGAACAACCTCATTCGGTGTCGAATCTGCATGTTGTCACCAAAAGTTTAAAAAAGCCTCCCGTGTGGGAGGTTTTTTTATATTTGTTTAAGGTTGTTTGCGGCCTCTTTACCATTATCGGAAACTATATCAAATTCCAATCTGGTACCTTCGTTTAAAAATATTCCCGCAGATTTTACAGCGGTGATATGAACGAATATATCTTTTGATCCATCATCTGGTTGAATGAAACCATAACCTTTTTTGGCGTTAAACCATTTTACTGTTCCTTTTGTCATTAATTTCCTCATAATTAAAGTTAATAATACGAAAATATGATGGAAGTAAAAAAGATAAACAAGCCATAAATAAATTTAAAAATCTTTATACCTTAACCATATTAACAAAGTAAATTATAAATCTTTGACTGTATAACTCAAGAATTATTTAAAAGAACAAATTCCTGTTTTTCTAGATTATACTTGATATTTAGCAAAAAATAGCAATAATAGTATCTATTATGATAGAAAATAAATGTATGTACTTTGGTCTTTGTGGTGGTTGCCAAATTCAGGGGGTGAATAGGGCAGAATATGAAATGCAAAAAATGAATCATCTGAAGTCGATTTTGGATGGTGTTCCATTTGAAAAATTGGAACCTATTATAACCTTTGAAAGTGGTATAAGGCGGAAGGCAACATTGAAAATTGATTATGGTTGTAATATCGGATTTTTTAAGGCAAGGTCGAATGATGTTGTATCGATTCAAAAATGTCCTCTTTTGTTGCCGGAAATAAATGCTCTTCTTTTACCACTTAAAAAACTTTTTAAATCTTTTGTGAAACGGAGTGATGGAAACATTGTTGTTGCAAAGGTTGATAATGGTTTGACTTTGCATTTCGAAAATATAAATATAATGCTTCTTGATAAGCAAAAGATAAAGGAATTTGCCGAGAAATATAATGTGCTTCGTATTACAAGTGGGTCGGAGGAACTTTTTAAAAAAGAAGAACCTGTTGTGTTTTTTAATTCTGTGAAAATTCCGTATCCGGCAAAAACTTTTTTACAACCGGCAAAAGAAACGGAACAAAAAATTGTTGATGTTGTTCTGTCGTATTTGGGAAAAAATCACTTTAGAAAAGCGGGTGATATTTTTTGTGGGCTTGGGCTTTTTTCATTTTATTTAAAGGATATTGCCGATGAGGTTTTTGCTGTTGATTGTGATGAGTCGGCTGTGCATCAATTAAAACGAATTGCAAATTCTCATCATTTCAATATCGAAGCAAAGGCGATGGATTTATTTAAGCATCCTTTGCGTGCGGATAAAATTTCTGATATGGATGTGATTGTTTTGGATCCACCACGTGATGGGGCAAAGGCTCAGTGTTTGGAAATTGCAAAAAGTTCAGTTAAAACTGTTGTGTATGTTTCGTGTAATCCATTGGCATTTAAAACTGATGCAAAAATCCTTTGTGATGGTGGGTATAAGTTAAAGAAAATTACACCAGTCGATCAGTTTCCAAATACAAAACATTTAGAATTGGTTTGTCTTTTTGAACGGAATTAGTTGGCTTTTTTTCGTTGGTTTTTTATCAATTTATTTAACTTTTTCATTTCAAGTGATACGAGCCATAGCGAGAATGTGGCTGATAAAAATTCTGTGAATGGAGTGACCCATAATACACCTTCGATTCCAAAAATTTTTGGAAGAAAATAAATTGATGGAATAAAAAATATAGTAAATCTTGAACCTGCGGAAAGGACTGCCATCCATGGACGACCAATGGCACGGAAGAAATTGCTTACTATTACGCCGGTTGCAATGAAAATTTGTCCGATGAAAATTATGCGGAATGACATACTTGCAAAATCATAGTAAAGTTTAGAACCTGAACCAAACATCCTTATAAAAATATATGGAAATGATTGAAGTAAAACAGAAAATATCAATCCAATTATTACTGCGATTTTAAGAGTTGTTTTGAATGTGTCTTTTACCCTTTGGTAATTGCGGGCGCCATAGTTGAAACCAACAATAGGTTGAAGTCCGATACCCAATCCAATCATAAATGACATAAATATTTGGTTGACCTTTGCGGTTAAGGCATAGGCGGAAAGCGGAATGTTGCTTCCGTAAATACTTTCGGCACCGTATTTTTTTAAACTGTTATTAAATGCGATTACAACAAATGTTATTGCAGAGGAGATAAAGAAATTTGAAATTCCATATATTATAATTTTCCTTATGATTGGGAAACTTAGTTTAAGGCTTTTGATTTTTATTTTCATTGCCCTGAATTTAGGAAGATAAGATATTGCCCAGATGAAAGAAAATATTTCGGATATAACAGTTGCCCATGCAGCACCACTTATTCCCCAATCAAATGTGAATATGAAAATTGGGTCTAAAATAAGGTTTAAAATTGCACCAATAAGCATTGAAATCATTGCATATTTTGGGCTTCCATCCGCACGGATAAATGCGTTTAATCCCATACCAAGCAAAAATACTGGTGTTCCCAAAAACATAATTTGTGCATAGCTTTTTGCCAATGGAAAAATTTCTGGGGTTGTGCCAAAAAAGTACAACATATCGTCAAGAAATATATATGAAAAAATTGTTATAATTATTGGAAAAAGTATTAGTAAACTTAAAACATTTCCGAAAATTTTTTCTGCAATTTTTTTGTGTCCGGCACCAAGTTGAAGTGAAAAGTATGCAACGCCACCATCGGAGATGCAACTTGCAACTGCCATACCAAAAATGAAAATTGGGAAAATAATTGAGGTTGCCGCATTTCCCAAATATCCGGAATAATTTCCA
>JAILLX010000074.1 GCA_024692925.1 bacterium | reverse complement strand
CATCTGTTGCTTTATCAAAAACCCTTTCTTCATATAAACAAATATCGGAATATCTAAAGGAAGAAAGGGTTTTTGATAAAGCAACAGATGAATCTTTTTCTAAATTTTTTATACTAATGGAGATTGAAAATTTATCCTTGTTTACTAATTTCGAGCATCGACCGTTAACATAAATTTCTTTACTTTCTTTTTTCAAGGCAAAAAACAAAGATACTACAATTGCAACTATTGATATAAAAATTACGTTAATATTAAGTTTTTTCATTTTATAATATTCTCCCTTTCTGTTTGGGATTATATAAAATGAAAATGTAAAAATCAATAATCAAAAAAAGTTCTATTTTTAGTATAAAAAATAAATTTTTACAATTTTAGGTTGAATTTCTATTTTAAATACATTATAATGCGAGTCGGAGGTATGAAATGTTGAAAAACTTAAAAAATACAAAACTTGTTTGGAAAAATAAAAAAATTACTATTTCCGATTTGTTTTCTTGCGTAATATTTATTATCGTATGCGATATTGTCGGATATTTAAGTTCTTTGTTTCAAACAGAAGGACTTAGGACATGGTATCCATTACTTGAAAAATCAGTATTAACACCACCATCTTTTGTTTTCGCTATTGTTTGGGGAATACTTTATGCAATTTTAGGTATTTCAACATTTTTAGCCTTTAGATCTGCAAGAAAAGATGAAAAAATTTGGATATTATTTATATTTTTTGCACAACTTTGTTTCAATCTTTTATGGAGTATTTTCTTTTTCGGAATGAGAGCTCCGCTTTTCGCATTCGTAGAAATATTATTTTTGCTTTTAATAACATTGAATATGATGAAACTTTATAAAAGATTTAGCCAGATTTCTTACTATTTATTATATCCATATGTATTGTGGATAGCATTTGCAACATATCTTAATTTTGTAATAGTGCTAAAAAATTAAACTTTACTAAAAAAATCAAAAAGGTTATGATGGAGGAGTGAAAAAACAAAATGAGGTCAAAATGAATTTAACAACAACAAAACAAGCCGCACAAAATATATTTTCTAGGTTAAACTGGAAAATATATCCATCGACTTTATTTTCAATAATTACTCTTCTATCTATACTCCCATGTGTGTTATTTCTTCCTGAAAAATATGCATGGGAAAATTCTTATATAGAAAATGCACAAAATTTTATAATCTTAGCAATGTTTATATGTGCATTAAAGGCAACAAGGGCAAAGCAATTATTTAATTGGATTGCAATGGTTATTGTAATGCTTTTCTTAAGAGAAATAAATTGTGGAAGAATATTCTTTTCCGTAAGTGAGGATTGGAATCCACCATTTAAACCTTGGCGTGAGATACTTCCATCACCATATAATCATATTCCAAATGCATTGTTTGGATTATTTATACTTTATGCAATTTATTACTTCTTTAAATCAAGGGCATATTTGCAACTATGGACTATATTAAAGCAAGCCAAGATTGATTGTTGGAATATTATATTTATGGGAATCGGTGGAGTTTTAGGAACATTGGCTGAAATATCAGTCCACAGCGAGATGTTAGAAGAAACTACCGAAACACTTTTTTATGTAGCATTCGGCGTTTTGATATACCTTTATGGTCAAAGCAAAGATTATAATGTAAAGGGTTTGAAATAAGGTATGGATTCCAGTGTCGAGGCACTGGAATGACAAGAATTGCAACTGTCATCCCGAATTTATTTCGGGATCTGGACCCTGAAACAAGTTCAGGGTGACGATGGATATCAAAATCTAAAAAAATCCCCACCAAGTGATGGGGATTATCCTTAGGGAAAAAATTTTTTATTTTTCAACAGCATCTGCTCTTGTATTGCTTGGAGCCTGTTTTGTTGTATCCTCTAACTTATATATTTTTACAAAACCATCAGCAGTAGAATTAGAATATGATGTACCTGAAGAACCATTTACTATTAACTGCTTACCGGAAAAGCTTATAGAAGTATTTATACCACAATGATAAGATCCAGAAATATCACATTTACCGCCAGTGCCACCAAGGCCACCACTAGCTGATATTATATTACTAAATGAAGATGTTCCTCCAGTACCACCGGTTCCACCAGAATTTTTGATAATATGACTTTGACCAGAAACTCCCAAAATAAAATTACAGGTACAATCATTACCATCAACACTATGATATTCATTATCACATTGATATGAAGTTGCCTTTGTCCCCGTACTTCCATTTGCACCAACAGTTAATGAATATTCTGTTAATGATGATACATTTATGATTGTTGATTTTAAATATCCACTGCCTCCTTTACCTCCGGATGCACCTCCAACACAATCAGTCCATTTTGTACACCCTCCAAAAGCATGTGTTCTAAATTGTCTGCATTCTCCTGTTCCACCACCATTACCTCCTGTTCCACCATGAACATAAACTTTATAAACACCAGCAGGCAAAGTAGTTGTATAATTACCTGGTGTTGTATAGCTTTCAAATAAATAAAAAGTCGATGAACATCTAATAGAACCTGCATCTGAATATTCTCCATCAGGACATTTACTACATGCACCAGTATTTGATAAATAATATCCGTATGAACATATGCAATGTCTTAGGCTACTATCATACACCATACCGTCTGTTTGACAGCCACAAGTTTTTCCTTCTTCGTATTTACCTTCGAATGCCGAACCACAAACGTTTACACCTACGTAAACATCATTTTGTTTCGGTACGCAGTATTTTGCAAGTGCGGTTGTTATTTGATCGCTTGTCACAGTTGCAAATGCTGGACCATTTGCCACAAGCATTGACATTAGGATAAGTTTTTTCTTCATTTTCCCTCCGTGGTTTTTTATTTTGGTTTTATGGGAGTGTTATTGGAGGGGCGGAAAAGCTACGAAAAGATATCCGCCCATAAATAAGCCGAAATGGTCAACCATTTAACCATTTACTTTCTTCTTTGTACCACATGAAAAAATGGATATGGAAATTCCATATTCGACTCATGGCTTAAAGAAAAAATCCCGCGCACAGAGCTTTAGTCGGGGAGTTCGAAAATCACGTACAATGAGATGACTCTTTGACTTTTAGGAAAGATTCCTTGGACATATGCCAAAGACTCCCCAACAGAAGTCAGAGATAACTCCGAACACCAAGACGTGAAAAAATAATAGGTATCACGTTGGCCATTGTACTAATAGGACTTTCGACGGTCCTCGCATCCACTCGAATGCTATAGTGTACAAAAATACACTACTGCAAATTAGTATAATTTATATTATGAAAATTGTAAAGAATTTATTTTTTCATATGCTTATCAAGATATGAACAAATAACATTGAACAAGTCCTTTAATTTTCCCTCATAATGGGCGTTTGCGTTAGGAATTGACTTGTATAATGTTTGAGCAAAATTCTGTTCGTTTATGAAATTCGTTAATTCCTTTAACGAATCATCAGGAAGTGATAAATCAGAACCTGCACCAACAATTAACCCCTCACATGGGGCAGGATTAAAGAATCCAAAATCGTATTTTTTAGGTGATGGCGAAACAGCAACATAACCGGAAACTTCTATTCTTCTCATTAAAATTTGCATTGCAACCCAAGAACCAAAACCAACACCAGCCAACCAAAACTCGCTGGCTTCCTCATTTTGTTCCTGTATCCAATCAACAACAGTTGATGCATCAGTAAGTTCGCCCTCGCCTGCTTCGAAAAGACCTTCGGTTCCACCGATACCACGAAAATTGAAACGAATCACAGAAAAACCCTTTTGTAAAAAAGAATAAAATATTGTGTAATTCACTTTTTCATTCATATTTCCACCATTTGCCGGAGTATCATGAAACACAACAGCAATAGGAGCCTTTGGGTTTGGATTTTTATAATAACTTGCCTGTATTCGGCCATTTGCACCTGATAAAATTATATCCATATTTCTCTCGTCCTTTTATATTTTCTAT
>JAILLX010000050.1 GCA_024692925.1 bacterium | reverse complement strand
CCCCCTTAATTGTTGTCACCACTTACACCAAAGCTTGTTGAAACAGCACCCAATGTTTTGAATACAAGTGTAAAGTAAATGGATTTATCACCCTCGTAATCCTTATCCCTTGTATAATCATTTACAAGATTTATATTAAATTTAAAGCAATCATTTTCATATTCAAGCCCTGATAACAATTTGATATTTCTTCTGTTATCAAGGTCGTATCTGTTTCCAATAAATGCACGCCATGAACGTGTAAGTTGTGATGATATGTATGTATAAAGTTCATCGGACTTTACCGAATCATTATCATCTTCAATATACATATTCCTTAAATAAACATAATTCAAATTAAGACTAAGGGCTTTTGGTCCAATATGCAAGCCGACATCATTCCTATTTGCCTTAAAATCAGATTGCGATAAACGAGTTTTATAATAAATACTGAAAAAACTTGATGGTGTATAAGCAATATTTGAAACAATATCCGAAGCCCCCTTTATATTCTTAAGACCACTGTTTTCAATATACAAATCATCCGGAACATTGATATTATAATTTTGACCAATAAAAAATGAAATTTTTTCATTGTTATTATAATTTTGAACAAAGTTTAATCCATAATTAACCCTTACACCACTTTCAAATAAATCATATCCTGAAAATCTATCCGTACTAAATAAATTTTCGGACTGAAGTTCAAGATAACTACTATCCATATTAGGGATAGAAGAATCATATGGTTGTTTTGGTGAGGCAATAAATTGGATTGTTGGTTCCAAAATTTCCGTACGATTAGCATAGGAACGATAAAGAGGATATTTCCATGTCAAATCTGTACTTATATTGGCACGACCTGTTGATCCAGAATAATATCCACTTGATTGTTCCGAATCCTGAATATCATCAAGTACGAATAAATCACCCCTACCCTCTATTCCTAAATTAATTAAATGACCACCAGATGTTTTAAATGGTTGAGAATAACGAAGTATAGATGATGTGCGGAAATTTGTTTCATCCTTTCTTAATGGATCATTATAGTCAAGGACTATGTGCGATGTGTTTAAATTTAAACTCCAATATCCACCATTTGAATTAGGTTCAGATACCCTTTCGTAATTGATAATAGGCATAACTTTTGGAGTATAAGTATAACTACTTCTTAATGACTGATAGAAGTACATATCCATAGTCAAATAACTTCTATTCAATGCACCTTCTAACTCAATATTAGAGGAAAGCCATGGATCAGTGTTAAAATTGTATGAACGAAGATAAGAATCATCAGATACCCTTTCAATATCAACTTTTCCATGCCAAATATCATTTAGTTCAAAATAGTTTTTAGTATTGATATACCAACGTTTATCTTCGCCGGAATCTTCATCCTTTTTCTTGTAACTACCGCTTGTGACACTGGTAAAATAGTCTTGATTAGTACGATATTCACCAAACCAAATAGTCCCCTTTTTACTTGTAAACATTGGACTTATAGTCATATCGTTATAGTCATTTAATTTTATAAAAAATGGAACCTGAAGAACATTACCAAGTGTACTTGATGTACCAAACTTTGGAATTAAAAGTCCGGTTTTATTCTTTATATTCGGTGTATAATTTTGAAGAATTGGCAAATAAAATACAGGAATATCCCAAAGATACAACAAAGCATTTGTATAAAATAAACTTCCCGTTTCACGATTATGTGTGACAGAACCAGCCCCAATTTTCCATGTCGGCGGATTTGAACATTCATTCAATCCTTCCTTACATGCAGTATATTCAACATCATTTAAAACAATCTTATTAGGGTTTTTCATATCAGCAGATTCTGCTTTTGCATAAGAGTTTTTACCAAACTTTACATTTATTTCGCCAAGAGAAGCCCTTTCCGTTTCGGTATTAATTACAAGTTTTTGTGTATCCATAACCGAATCTTTGTTTGTTATATCAATACGACCATCAGCAACAATTTCTTTTGTCGTAGTATCATATTCCATTTCCTTTGTTAGGAATTTATTATCCTTATAT
>JAILLX010000046.1 GCA_024692925.1 bacterium | reverse complement strand
AAGATGATGGTAAGGTCCTCGCTTACGGCGATTCCGGTTGCGGTTCCAATACCGAACTCCTTTGCGTCGATGATATCGGTTTCAATGCTAACACTTTCACAGAATCTAAAGTCGCTGAAGTACAATGGAGCGATAAACCTTTCTTAGAGGTGACTGCCGGCACAAAAACTGGCTCTCTTGAAGCAGGTTTTTATAAAGTGGTCGTTGCCGGTGCAAAAGGTGGCGGATCTGGAAAAACCGGAGCTCATATGCATTGGTGTGGTGGAATGGATAATGGTGGACTTGGTGATGTACAGGAAAGAGTATTCAGTATAGATTCTTCAAAGTCTTTTACTGCCAAAGTTGGAGCTAAAGGTTCAAAAGGTTCGGACGCCGGAGCTCTTAAAAAAGGTGGTACCGGTGGACGTGGGGGTTCATCAACTTTCACAGCCGGAAGCTTTTCTTTGACTGCTACTGGCGGTTATGGTGCAGAAGCATCAGGCGTTACTGGATGGTTTGCTGGTTGCAATAATAAAGCAGGAGCAAATTCTGGTAATGGTGGAAATCCAAATGAAAACGGATATATAAAGGTATATAAACAAAAATAAAATACTATTATAAATGAAAAAGTTACCCTGAACTTGTTTCAGGGTCTTTTTTTAGATCCCGAAATAAATTCGGGATGACAAGGGGTTGTTCGGGATGACAGAAAAAAGCAGTCATCCCACAACCAACAGTCCGTCATTAAAGTAGCCACGACACTGGAATCCATAATCTATAATCATATTTATGTGGAATAATAAGTATGATTTGCCAACAAAAAATCCCCTCAAAAGAGGGGAAATTTTTATTGTTTTGGTTTGTAAAGTCTAACGTATCCACCGCCACTATTTTTACCGTTTCCGGCACTTGATCCTGAACTTCCATCAGGACAACTATGGTTAAATGGGCCATTCCATCTACAATAGGCATTACCACCTCTCCCACCACCAGCAGCACTTACACTTACTACACCACTTATAGTGAAATTTGATGAACCACCACCTACACTTGAATTGAACGAAGCGGTATATTCCTTTGAAGAGTCTAAGCTGAAAACCTTTTCTTCAATATGACCGTTTCCACCAGAACCACCACTTCCAGAGTGTCCCCAACTAGAAGCACCGGAACCACTAGGACCCTTTGCTCCTGCTACTATAACCTTATAGAATCCAGCAGGCAAACTTCCTCTTTTGTTCTGAGGTATTTGAACCTCGCTCCATTGTACTTCAGCGACTTTAGATTCTGTGAAAGTGTTAGCATTGAAACCGATATCATCGACGCAAAGGAGTTCGGTATTGGAACCGCAACCGGAATCGCCGTAAGCGAGGACCTTACCATCATCTTTCATACAAACCTTAAGGTTAGAAAGTTCTTTAGAGAAATTAGCATCGAGAGGGAGTTCAGAAGCGGAAGTATCGCATTGTTTTAACAATTTAGATCTATTAGAAGCGACAAGTTTATTGACAGCATCTTTTTTAACTTGAAGAGCATTAGATCTAGCAGTAGCAGCTTTAGCAGTAGCATCAGCTAATGCCGCATCAGATTCTGATTTCGCAATCTCTGCATCCGCCTTTATTTGCTGGATTTCAGCTTCAGCCTGAAGTTTCGAAGCCTTATTCTCCGCATCAGTCTTATATAATGTATTAAATGCATTAGCAATAGTCGACTGTCCCTTTGCTTCCTTTTTAATAAGTTGAGCAAGGTTATCGTTAAGGTAATTAGTCAACTGATCCTGGAACTTTGCATAAATACGTTCACGATTCGCAATCAATGCCTGTTCATAAGAAGAGCAAGAATTTTTTGCCGATAAGAAACCAGTATCAACCAATTCCAAATCAATCATATCAGTTGCATCAGTCTTTTTCACACACATATCATCCGAACTTGAATATTTATATCCAGATTTGCAACCCTTCCATGTACCATTTTGGTAATAATCGATAAAATCATCAGCCAAACCTTGACATGTAGAACTGCTTAATGTTTTCACATAATTTTTAAGTTCTTTCAAATTATCCTCGGAAATACCACTTTTTGTTGTTGGCATAGTTCCATTTCCCATACAAATTTCGTGTGCCTTTTGGAAAACACCACGTGGATCCAATGAACCAGCATCAGTAGGTGGAGCTACATTAACAACAAAAAATGTCTGATTCGACTCGATTTCTGATGTATCAAGGCCCAACGATTGCAACATACCAGAAACATCAGATGGTGAAATTTGATAAGTTGTCGAAGCATCGTCACCCATAAATGCCTTAATCTTATTTTGATAAAGTGCAGTTTCGGTAAAATTCAAAATCGAAAGTTCATCATTTTTCAATCTTTTATATGCTTCGTTATAGAATGCATAAGATTTCTTTGATGCAAATGAATTATTTGATGTATCCCAATTACATACGTTAATAGGTTGTCCCGATGAACCTGTGCTTTTAGCTGGGGCACAATAATAATTATATGCATAGTAAAGAGTATTTATGTTTTTATTCGATACAGGCACACTAGAAGTTTCTGTAGCAGTTGCACCCTCTGCACCCTCTGCACCATCTGTTGTTGCAGTTGTCGAAGCACCAGTTGTTGCAGTTGCAGATTTCAACAAAGTTGTCGAAGATGTAGGCGCAGTATCAGAAGATGTAGACGCAGTATCAGTTGATGCTGGATCATTATAATAATATACACAACGAAGTGGATCACCAGTTTCCTGTATTGCTTCCACCGCAGCATCATCACCAAGATATGTATATCTAGAAAGAAGTCCGCTTATCTGAATATCCATACATTCAGCATATGCATTACGGCAATTAACTCCCTTAGGTGATGCTGAATCCGAAGCCGTTGTCGAAGTATCAGTAGCAGAAGTCATTTTTGATGATGACATAGCACGCTTTGTTGATGCTGCCCTTGCCACTTTTCCTGCACGACTTGAACGTTTAGAAGATTTTGAGGTTCCTGAACGTCTCGAAGATTTCGAAGATCCAGAACGCTTACTTGACTTAACAGTTGTTTTCTTTTTCTTTGTAGCTTTCTTTGTCCCAGCAATTACCAAAGACGCATCACCAAACAATAGCGATAACGACAAAGCAATAGCTAAACTCCTTTTTAATATATTCATAGTTTAAACCCTTTCCTAAGTACTTCCTCTATATTGTATACCTTAAAAGAACAGATATCAAGTACTTTTTTCACTTTTTCAACATTGATAGATAGGATTTCTACCCTTTTTTCACTCATTTCAAAAAATTATTGATTTTTTCTATTTTATAAGATAAAACCATATCCAAGAGGAAGAAAGGGAATAAAATGAACATATTCGTAATACTCATTATGGCAGTTATGCTTGCCACATATCAATATTTTACAACAAAACGTTCGTCTGATAATGTATTAAATAAGGATGAATTAAGACTTCAAGCTGAACTTTCATGTATGAAACAGTATCACGAATTCGCATCATCAAAAAATGAATTTATAACAAATGCAGGAAACAAAGCTGTTATCCTAAACGGAAGTGGAACACAAATTGGTTGTGCCGGTAATGAAACAGGAAGTAATCCAGAGATAGTTTGCAATAACGGTGCACCGGCAAATTATACCTGTACAGGTTCAACCGATATTACTGTTGCAAAATATTGTACAAATAATTCTGGGCTTTCATTTATCGACTGTCAAACTGCGTGTGAAAACAAGGGATACCATTGTGTTGCAACAACAAAGTGGAAAAAATTTTCAAATGATGATAAATACCTTGCTTCACAAATTTTAAAATCAAATGTAAACATTGCATCCGAGTCAGATAGCAAATATGTTATAAAGGATAAAATTACATATTTTGCAACAAAACCTACACTAACCAAAAATGAAAAAGAAAATGGTGTTTCATTAAAAGCTGTTGGTTTAGTAAGTTGTGTCGAAGCATGTAAAATATCTTCTCAAAAATTATTAGAAGGACATACTTGTGCTGATGGTGAAATGATTGATTTATCAACAACTGGTGAACCTATCTGTGTAAAATTAACTGATGCCGCTGCATGTACTTCACACGAAGATTTAAAAGATTCAAAATTAAACAACAAATGCACCGGCGTTGGAAATGGAAAATATTGCTGTCCAAAAGAATGGCATAACCCAACCGAAAAATATTGTTCTGAACATACCGATGCGACAAATTGCTGTCCTGCACAAACCATGTATGTATGGGGAACAGATGTTAACGCAGGAAGGTTCTACACCTGTCAAAAACTTAGTGATGTTTGTAAAAACCAAAATATTTCTATGTCAGTTGTTAATGAAAAAGGTGAATCTTTATCCATTGGTGGAGTAGCAAACATAACAATAAACGATGCATTAAATTCAAAATACAGCAATACAAAGAATGCATTTACATGTAATGTTAAGCAAGAAAACTTTATTAATGCATGTAAAGCACTCGTCAAAAACAGTTCTGAATACGCATATTTAAAAACAACATTTGCTTATCTAAACAATGAAAATAACGAAGAAGCTCTTGAAGATTTAACAACAACTGCAAGCGGAAGTTCTTTGGTCGCTAAAAATGTTGGCAAAATAAAAATAAAATGCCACATTGCATCAAAGAAAAATTCAAGTTCTGTTGAAAACTGTACTCCATGTCAAAAAACAGTATTTGATCAATTGAATAATAAATGGACTTGCAAAAATTATACTTCAAGTGAAGTTATCGGAAATACCGAACTTATTAATACACTAAGTAAGCAAAATGAAAAGGGAGCAAAGGCTTGCCTAAGCACCTGCTCTACCGCACAAATAGCAAAATTAAAAGCTGGTGAAGCAAATGGTAAATATTGGGGTTTCAGATGGGATGAAAAAGCAAAAATGTTCAGCTGTTTCAACTGCGATCCTAAATCAAACTATAATTACCTATGGCATTGTAGCGGTGGTGCACCTAATACAACAGAAGATATAATGGCATTAACAACAAAACATACATCAAAAAATGAAAAAAATGAAAATGTAGAAGTATCTTGCTCCAGACAAAGCGATTGGAGGACAAATGCTGTTGATGGAAAATGTATGCCATTCAATTGTGCTTCGGAATATCAGGTTCAAATAAATGGAACTTGCTATACAAAGTGGTGTAATAAAAACCTTAAAGGATTTCCTAAATATGCGGAAATTAACGCACCTAAAATAAGGTATTGTCCAAACACTGCACCATGGATGACATACAATACCGTTCAAACATGCGTGTATTGTATACGACCACCTGATGTAAAAACAAATTAAAAAACGGGGCTTTGAATGCCCCATTTTTTTGGTTATAAATGAAAAAAAATTTATCTTGCTCTTAAATTAGAATTATAAAAGGCTTCAAACACTTTATTTTCAATATGACTATCTTTTGGTTCATAATGTTCATTATAACCAGTTGTATCTAAATAATCTAAATAATCTCTGTTTGTTTCCCTTTTTGCATTACCAATTAATTCACCATCAACAGCAACAACATTATCAATCAAACCAACAGCACTATTTCCATAAACATCATCAACTACAATTTTAGGCCATTTAGTAGAAATAACTTGTCCATCAGAAATTATCTCGGCATTCACCATATCTAAATGAGTAGAAACATTAGCTTCAAAAACAATTTTTGATCCATTTTGAATCTTTGCAAGGTTGTCTTGACGAGAATTTGAAACATATTTTACATTATCAACCAAAGCAATTGTTTTATCCTTTTGACCATCATTATCAAAATCCACATCAACAAAATAACTTGTATTAGGAGTATCTTTTTTCATAGTCACATCAGAAACGACATTTGCAGAAATAAATTCATAATTTTTATACATTTCTTTTTCTGCTTCTTTTCTAGCCATACTATCCTTTTTACCAACGACAACATTTCCTACAGCAGAAAGAACAACAGCTGAAAAAAACAAAGCCAACATAATATTAGATTTAGTATTTTTTGTTAAATTTTTTTTCATAATAAACCTCTTTTACATTTTATTTTGAAGGTATTATATTGACAAAATATTGATTTGTCAATAAAAATATAACACTTTTTTATAAAATCCTAAAATTAAAAAAAATGATTGATTTTACAATAGGATGTGTTATAATCCACCCCATTAGTTCGCACCCTTGGAGGCAACTAATATAATACTAACAATAAAAAGGACTTAAAAAATGGCTAATAAAGTTACATTAAAAGTACAAAAAAGAGACAACAGTGGTAAAGGGGCCGCACGTGCTACAAGAAGAGCTGGTCTTATTCCTGCTGTTATCTATGGAAACAAACAAGAACCTGAATTGATTGCAATCACTCCAAAAGATTTGGAAAAACAAATGCAAATAAAGGGTTTCAGAACTCGTCAATTCGAACTTGAAATCGAAGGAACAAATAAAAAAGAACTTGCTCTTTGCCAAGCTATTCAATATCACAAAGTAAAAGATAATCCTATTCATGTTGATTTCTTAAGAATTGATCTTAACAAAGAAATCACTGTTGAAATTCCATTCAAATTCATTGGTGAAGATGTTTGCAAAGGTGTTAAAAAAGGTGGTGTTCTTAACATCGTTACACGTATTGCAAGTATTGTATGTAAAGCATCAGATATGGTTGATTCTATCGAAGTTGATGTATCAAACTTGGATGTTGCTGAATCACTTCACTCTGACAGCATCAATTTGCCAAAGGGTTTAAAGTTTGCTTCACATGAAAAATTCACAGTTGCAACTATTACTTCTGCTGTTGCTGAAGTTACAGAAACTGCTGCACCTGAAACAACTGATGTTCCATCTGCAACAGAAGAAAAAGCTGCTGCTAAGGAAGCTGCAAAAGAAAATGAAGCAAAATAATTGCACAAATTTTCAAAATACAAAGGAGGTTTTCGAAAGGAAACTTCCTTTTCTTTTAAACAGAAATAAAATTATCTCTGCAATAAAATCTTTCTTTGCAAACGAAAATTTTATTGAAGTGGACACTCCAATTCTTCAATATTCTCCTGGGATGGAAGTGCACCTTTTTGCATTTGAAACACAGTTCAATAATATAAACGGTGTTGACAAGCAAAAATTATACCTTCACACCTCTCCTGAATTTTCAATGAAAAAACTTTTATCATTCGGAATGAAAAATATTTATCAATTTACACACACATTCCGAAACGAAGTTGTATCTCAAACCCACTACCCTGAATTTACAATGCTTGAATGGTATCGTGTCGGATATAATTACGAAAAATTAATGTCAGATTGCGAAGAAATTTTAAAAAATTCACTTGAAATAATTGACACCGACCATTTTGAATATAATGGCAAAAAATGCTTTATTAAGGATGGAATTGAAAAATTAACCATCGCCGAAGCATTCGAAAAATTCTGTCATTTTGATATACTTTCGACAATAGATAATCCTTTAAATCCATCAACAAAATTAATCACACCGTTTGCAAAAAAACTAAACATAAATGTTTCCGAAATTGATACGTGGGATGATATTTATGAAAAGTTGATGTTCGAATATATTGAACCAAATCTTGGCATACAAAAACCGACTATACTTTACGAATATCCAATTCATCAGGCGGCTCTTTCTGCACCTAAACGGGACAATAAAAATATCGCCGAAAGATTTGAACTTTATGTTTGCGGAGTCGAACTTGCAAATGCATTTACCGAATTAACCGATCGCAAAATTCAAGAAGAAAGATTTTTGCATGACCAAGCGGAAAAACAAAAAATCTATGGAACAACTTTTCCAATTGATTATGAATTTCTGAACGCAATTGAAAACCTTGAAAACTGTACAGGTATTGCAATGGGTGTCGACCGACTTATAATGCTCGCAAATCACAGCAATAATATAAAGGATTCGCTTTGGATTGAAATCCCAACATTAAGCGAGTTTTAATTTTTTAACTGTATCATTAAAATTTTTCTGCTTAAAAAGGAAACTTCCACAAACCAAAACATTCACACCGTTTTTAACCGAAAGTTTTGCAGTATCCAAATTGATACCACCATCAACAGAAAGTAAAATTTTGCGACCAGATTTTTTTATCATATCAGAAATTTTTGATATTTTTCCAAGTTGTTTTTCCATAAACTTCTGTCCACCAAACCCAGGCTCAACCGTCATAACCATAACATAATCGACAATCTTTAAGTATTTTTTTATTTTCTTTGCCGAAGTTTTTGGATTAAGGACAATTCCACACTTCACCCCAAACGACTTAATCAATTTAATTGATTGCAAAGCCTTCTTTGCTTCCACATGCACAGAAATTGCATCAGCCCCAGCCTCAACAAATTTTTCCACATATTTAATTGGATCAGAAAGCATCAAATGCACATCAAAAAACTTTTTGCTATAAGGTCTAATATTTTTTACAAACGCAGGTCCAAACGAAATATTTGGAACAAACACACCATCCATCACATCCAAATGAACAAAATCCAAATCCGAAGAATTTATTTTTTTCAAAGTTTTTTGAATATCAAAAAAATCCTCTGATAAAATACTTGCACCAACCAAAACTTTATTTTTTTTCATTTTACTTTTTCCTAAAAATTCTTCTGAACAAAGCATGTGTTTCTGCAGGATCATCTTCGCCATAAATTTTATTTTGCAAATCCTTTGATGCATCTTCAAATGCTTCCACAGTTAATGTTGAAATTTTTTCATTTTCAATATTCAAAACCAAACGTTTTGAAAGTTCTTTTTCCTGTGTCGAAATAACAATAATTTTTTCTTTTGATATAGTTTGTAATAGCTTAATAATATTTTCCTTATACTTTTTTCTTAACCCTAAAAATGGTTGATCAAGAAGTATAACTCTTGGATTACCAACAAACACACGAACTATACTTAAAAGTTTTAATTCTTCAAGTGAAAGTAAATCTGTCTTCGGAGCAATCAATGTATTATATCCATTTGGTAATCCCTTCACCACATCATCAAAACCAAGGAGCTTTGAAACTTCCCTATAATCCATAAATCCAGCAAAATTATTATCCAATGAATTTTTTGATAAAAGACAAGTTAAATTTTCTTTAATAGTCCCCTCTAACACAAACGCATTTTCTCCGGCATAATGAATATAATCTTTCAAACTATCAGTTTTAAGATTTGCAACATCGTACCTATCAAATAAAATTTCACCATTTGACGCTTCATACCCACCAAACAAAGATTTTAAGAAAAGGGAACCATCAAAAGTATTCTTTGCCCTTACAACATACAAAAGCCCATCTTTGAAAGTAAAATTTACATCCTTTAAAATAACATTATTTCGGTTATCTTCCAATGTGAAATTTTTAAGTTCAATATTTCCCAAAGTGACATCTTCTATTTCCTCAGTTTTAATAGCATCAACCTGTTCCGCCATAACCTGAGCAAGTCTTTCTGTAGAATTAGAAAACTTAAAATATTGTGGAAAATATTTTATAAAATTATTGATAAGATAAAAGCTATGAGAAAACAATAACAAAATTGCAACCAATGAACCCAAACTCATCAATTCCAAATCATACAAATGTTCCCCTATCAAAGAAAAAATAACAAGCCCAACACAATAAATAACAAATGCAATAACCAAGAACATATCTAATGTATAATTTCGCTTATATGTATTATCAATTATGCTTCGTTGATAATCTTTCCACATATACATAATTTTATCAGACAAAGAAAGACTTTTAAGTGAAGATAAATCACGAATAGTATTCGAAACAAGTTCATCTCGTTCCTTTACTGCCAATTTTTCCTTATCATCAACAATTCCCAATGTATATCCCGCAAATCCGACAACCACAGCATAAAATAATGCAATAAAGACCATAACAAAGAAATATTTACCAAGGAATATTCCAATCAAACTCATAAACAAAAGTACAAATGGAATATCAAATAAATTAATGATATAAGAACCAGAAAGTCCATTTCTTATCACATCAATATCCGCAAATACAGAATGCCAAAAAGCATCATTTTTCTTTTCCATTTTTTTTGCTGGAATTTTGAAAACTCTTTCTAAAATTCCATTACAAACATTCGCATCAATAGAACGCAAAATATAATTTACAACTGATGCCCTTTCATACCTAAACAAAAAGTTAAAACAAACAACGGAAACCAAAACAATCAAATTCAAAAGACCATCGCCATGAAGTGAAAGTTTAAACTTCTCATCAAATAAAAACATTACAAACAATGGTATCATCACTGTTAAAAGATTTATAAAAAAGGAAAGAAAAAACACCTTTTTTATTTCTTTTTTAAACGGGGCAATTATCGAAGCGACATCGTACCTTGATTTATCATAATAAACATTTTTAACTTGATTTGCTATATTTGACATATTCAATCCTTTCTATCCAAAAGTTTCCATCCAAAATTTCATAAATCTAGTAAACAAACTTTTATCTTCATCACCTGATGGTAAATTTGTATAATCATTTACATCCTTTAATTTATAAAAAAGGAAAAGCCCAACCAAAGTTGCATAATCTGCATCATTAAAATTTTCTGCAAATTCATCCTGTTTAATAGGTTTTGCCAACCTGACCGGACAATTAAACACCTCTGATACTATATCCTTAATTCCCAAAAGTTTTGAACCACCACCAGTAATAACAATACGATTTACATAATTCAAAACCTTTTTATCTTCTAAACATTTTTTAAGTATTGAAAAAATACCCTTTGTAATATTATTTGACACAGTTAAAAAATCAGATTTCAATACTTCATGAGAATCATTTTCCCCATTTTCTCCAATCATAAATAAATTTATATAATCAGAAAAATCCAATGGCAACGGAGCCCCAGCACCATATTTTTGTTTAAGTCTTTCCGCCTCAGAAAATCTTACATTTATCTGTTTCGAAAGCGAATTTGTAATGGCATCCCCACCCAATGGAAGTGAATAATTATAAACAAACTTATCATCAATAAATATAGCCATAGACATTGTCGATTTTCCAATATCCAAAAGCAATGATCCAACTTTTTTATCATCATCAATAAGAGTTGATAACGCCGAAGCATAAGCATTTGCTACAACCTTTTTAATATTCAAATTTAAACTTTTTAAAACTGAAATTAAATCTGAATACATCTTTGAATCAATAGTAATAATATGATAATGGATAAGTATTTTTTTCGCAAAATTATCTAATGGATTATCAACAACTTTTCCATCATCAACCACAAATTCCATAGGAATAATATGAACCAAAGTTTCTTTTTCCAAATTAATATTTTGTAAAGGAATTTTTGATGAACATTGTTGAATATCTCTTAATGTAATTTTTCTTTCAAACGAAAATTCTAAACTTGATGAAACAAAATACGATTTATATTTAAAATCAGAAAGGGATACGATAACATCAGAAACATTTTTTCCAACCTGTTTTTCTGCAACCTCTAATGCTTTATTCACCGACAAAGAAAAAGCCGAAAAATCAAAAACCTTACCCCCCTTATATCCAGCAGATTCAGCCTCACCCTTTCCTTCCAAAGCAAATTTTCCATTCTTATCAACAGACATAATCATAACACGCACCTTTCCAGATGCGACATCAATAAAACCGATTATTTCCTTTTTATCCGCCATAACTTCCCCTCTGTTTTACAAGAATTTTATCCAAATCTCGCAAATCCAATTCTGAAATATCTTTACTTAAAATTCCCTGTAAAATATCAAGCTCAGCTAACTTTGAAATTCCATCTTCGTATAAATTATCAAGTTTTACTAAAATCCCATTTTCACCCAAATCATACAAAAATAGATTCCACCTTAAGCCATTAATAAACTGAACTCCACTAACTTTTTTCAAAATATTTGGATATTTTTTTAAATATTTTAACAATGGAATAACTTTTTCCTCCGACATATCACCAAAAACCAAAATGCCACTTTCATAATCAACAGGAATATCCAACAATTCGCCACTTTCGCTTATTGGATAATATCCTCCATTAACAGATTTATATGCAATAATATTTTTTGATTTAATAAAGATTTTCAATACATTCGGATAATCACGACTAACCGATACATTTTCAATCCACGGAAGCACTTCAATAGCCCCAGCCATATTTTCAATATCAACATCAAAAATTTTTTCCTGTTCCAAAAATGGTACAATTAAATCCCTAAGGGACGATATCGCCAAATCTTTATCAATAGAAACTTTATTAACAAAAACCACCTCTGGATAAGTCATTTTAAAGGCATCATCAGAAACAAGTCGCTTATGCAACAACAAAACAATCAATACAACAGATATTGAAGCAAAAAAAGTCAAACAAAAAAATCTAAACTTTAAAAAAAACTTTTGCATTTCCTTATTTCCAATTACAAAATCTATTATAGCAAATTTTTTTCTTTTTTTAAATTAAAATTATTATATAATAACCAAAAAAAACAACAAAAGGTGAAATTATGGGAAAAATAAGGGTTTATTCTGATAAAAATTTAAGAACTTCTAGCCTTCTTAGAATAGAAAATGAAGATTTTCACTATATAAAAAATGTAATGCGATTAAAAAAGGATGAACATTTCATAATTTTCAATGGCAAAGATGGTGAATTCAACTGCAATATTATTGAATTAAATAAGAAAGATTTAAAAATTCAAATAGAAGAAAAACTTCGTTCACCATCTGATGAAAATCTTAATGACACGGAACTTATTTTCACACCAATCCGCCATCAACGACAAGATTTTTTAATTGAAAAGGCAACTGAACTTGGCATAAAGACATTATCCCCTATTATCACAAAAAATACAGCGATAAAGGATATAAATATCGAACGTACAAACACTATTGCAAAAGAGGCAACCGAACAATCTCGACGATTAAGTAAACCAGAAATAAACCAACTTGTATCATTTACTGAAAAAATTGCAAAGTTTGATTTTAAAAACAGGGTTTTAATATATCTTGATGAAAGACAAAATGAAAATCAAAACACTGTTGATATATTAAAAAAATACAAGGATAAACCTGTATCATTCCTTATCGGCCCAGAGGGTGGCTTTGATGAAACCGAATTTGAAATTTTATCAAAAACCCCTGCTATTGGAATAACATTAGGAAAACTTATCCTTCGTGCAGAAACTGCTGGAATTTCTATAATCTCGCTTTATAATATAGGTATAAGGTAAGAAAGGATTTTATCATGGCATCAATGACATTATCAGAAAAAAAACTAAGATTAAAAGATTTACAAAAACTCCTTGCTAAATATGATGATGAATATTATCAAAATGATGCGCCATCTGTATCTGATGCCGAATACGATAAACTTAAAAACGAAGCATTAAATTTGGAACGTGAACTTTCCCAAGACGATCTTTTTGCTGACTTAATTATAAGTAAAAAAGTTGGAAGTAAGGCAAAGGCTGGATTTAAAAAAATCACCCACCCAACACCAATGTTATCCCTTGAAAATCTTTACACAAATGATGATTTAAAAGAATTTTACACTCGCATTCGCCGTGATCTTGGGTTAATGTCAAATGAAACAGTTGAAATTGTCGCCGAACCAAAGATTGATGGATTAAGTTTTAATGCAAGATATGAAAATGGTATATTTGTTTCCGGTGCAACTCGTGGTGATGGAACTGTTGGTGAGGATATAACCGAAAACCTAAAAACGATAAAAACTCTTCCACTAAAAATTGAAAATGCACCTGAAATTTTGGAAATTCGTGGTGAGGTTTATATGTCAAAAGAAGACTTTTTCAAACTTAACGAAACCCAAGAAAAAAATGGTGAAAAACTTTTTGCAAACCCACGAAATGCAGCCGCAGGCTCACTTCGACAACTTGATCCAAACATCACAAAAAAAAGAAATCTTTCCATAATTGCCTACGCTTGGGGTGATGTAAAACCTTCCATCCCATGGAAAACACAAACCGAATTTTATAAAATGGCAAAGGCTTGGGGATTTCCAATTCAACCATTTTTTGAAACTTGTACAACATACGAAGAATTGCAAAATTTTTATGACAAGGTTGGAATGAAACGACACGCAATTCCATTTGATATTGATGGTATAGTATACAAAGTAAATGACCTTGATTTTCAAAAAAAACTTGGCTTTATTGCTCGTGCTCCAAAATGGTCAATCGCACACAAATTTCCACCTGAACAAGCCTTAACTGTAATCAAAGGAATAACTCTTCAAGTAGGAAGAACCGGCGTTGTCACACCAGTTGCTGAACTTGACCCAATAAATGTTGGTGGTGTAATTGTTTCCCGTGCAACCTTACACAACAGCGATTACATAAAGGAAAAAGATATTCGCACAGGCGATACTGTAATAATTCAACGTGCTGGCGATGTTATTCCACAGGTTGTATCAGTCGTTCTATCCGAACGCCCACAAAATACAACATCGTTTGAAATGCCTACAATTTGTCCAATATGTGGAAGCATTCTTGAACAGAAAAAAGATGAAGTCGCATTCCGTTGCACTAACTCCCTTTGTCCTGCACAAATAAAGGAATATCTTAAATATTTCATTTCCCGTGAAGGTTTCAATATTGATGGGCTTGGGGCTTCTGGTATTGAATTATTTTTTGAAAAAGGTTGGATAAAAACTCCAATTGATATTTTCACTCTTATTCCAAACCATATTGATGAGATAAAAAAGCTCGAAGGATTTGGTCCAAAATCGATTCAAAACCTTATGGAAAGTATTGAAAATTCAAAGCATATAAAACTTGAAAAATTTATCTATTCCCTTGGCATTTTTGGTGTCGGTGAAGCTACTGCAATAATACTTGCAAACGAATTTTCTTCAATCGATAATCTTAAGGTTGCAACATTTGACGACCTTACAAAAATATATGGCATTGGCGATAAAATGGCAATGGATATAATCAACTATTTCCGTGATGAAACAAAAATCGATATGTTAAATGGTCTTTTGAATTTTGTAAAAATAGAAAATCCTGAAAAAATCGAAGTCGATACCTCAAATCCACTTTTCGGGAAAACAATAGTCTTCACCGGAACCTTAATTCATTTTTCACGAAAGGATGCCGAAGAAACTGCCCGTAAATTTGGTGCCCATCCATCATCAAGTGTAAGTAAAAAAACCGACCTTGTCGTTGCCGGTGCAAACGCAGGTTCAAAACTTGAAAATGCAAAAAAATTTGGAATTTCCGTAATTTCCGAAGATGAATTCAAGGATTTAATAGAACAAAAATAATGATTGTTTTTAAAACTTATATACCTTATAATACAAAACACAAACAAAGGATTTTATATGTTTAAAGTATTTTTATTATTATTTTTATCAATGTTAAGTATTTCTGCACATGCTGAAAATATTGAACTTTTTGCTGATGATGGTTTGGAATGGAATCAAAAAGATCAAAAGATAATAATGCATAAAAATGCAACTGCAAAAACTCAATCTTACGAACTCCAAGCTGATAATATTGAGGCTTTATACAAAGGAAATAATAAGCAAATATACAAGATTTTTGCAAACGATAACGTAAAAATAAAATCTGCAAATGAAAATATAACTACTGATAAAATGATATATGATATTGATGCTGAACGCATTGATTTATTTTCAAACACAAATCCAACTGTTATGAAAAGTAGTGATAGTAAAATCACAACACAGGATAAAATTATCTATTATAAAAATAAAAATTATGCAACTGCTGAAAATTCAGAAATTGAACACAGCGGTCGAAAACTTTTTTCTGATTACATAAGGATTACTTTTGAAAACAAAGATGGAAAAAATCAACTTAAACACATACATGCTGATGGAAATATAAAACTTATTGATGGAGAAGAAGAACTTTACGGTGACCGTGCCGAATACAATCCAAAAAACGGCTTTGCTACCATTGATGGGAATGTTCGTTTCAAAAAGGGAACCGAAGCAAATCTTTCTGGTGGAAAAATTGTTTATGATATGAATACTGGTATTGCAAAGATTTTACCAAAGGATAAAGATAGTAAAGTAAGTGGTGTATTTTCAACTCAAACCACATCTAAAAAATAAGGGATAAAAATGGAAAATCCAAAAGAAATAATTGTAAAAAATATTGCAAAATCTTACGCAAAACGCCCTGTTTTAAAAAATGTTTCCATAAATATAAAGCAAGGTGAGGCAGTCGGTCTTCTTGGTCCAAACGGTGCCGGAAAAACAACCTGTTTTTATTGTATAACGGGATTGATTACACCTGATTTTGGTTCAATAACTCTTGCCGGTGAAAATATAACAAAACTTCCATTTTATCTTCGTGCACAAAAGGGAATTGGTTATCTTCCACAGGAAGCATCCATCTTTCGTTCCTTAACGGTCGAAGAAAACATTATGGCTGTACTTGAAGTTGTCGAAAAATACAAGGATAATCGTAATCAAAAATTAGAAGAATTGCTTGCCGAATTTTCAATTACCCACCTTCGTGAAAGTCCATCAATTGCCCTTTCCGGTGGTGAACGAAGACGTCTTGAAATCGCACGTGCATTGGCTGCAAATCCTGACTTTATCTTACTGGATGAACCATTTGCCGGTGTTGATCCAATTGCTGTAAACGATATACGAAACCTTGTATACCATCTAAAGGATAAGGGATACGGCGTTTTAATCACAGATCACAATGTTCGTGAAACATTGGAAATCACCGACCGTGCCTATGTTCTTCATAATGGTGTTGTTTTGTGTGAGGGAACCCCAAGCGAAATTGTCGCAAATCCTGATGCCAGAAAGGTTTACCTTGGCGAAGATTTCAAAATGTAATCAAGTGGAGTTTCTTCCACAAATTTTTTAAAGGAATTTTCACAAACTTTTTGATGTTTTTCCACCTTGTACGAAAGTTTGTGGATAAAAGATTCTGAAATAATTTCATAAAACAACTTTTCATCAAATTCATTAAAAAATACAGACAAAAGTCTGTGATTTCTGGTCTGCATAACAACCGGAATCTTTTTAAATTCAGCCCCAGCCAACGCATTTTTCTTTAACAAAGTTTGAAACATAATGTGTGCAAAGAAATAGTTATAATATTTATCTTCATTTTTCCAAAAATTAAACATCGCATCACGCCACGATGTCATAAGGTACGAATTTGGCCTTGCATAAATAAAACAATTATTAATCAAAGTCCAATAAAATTGACCATCTGAATAATACATAAAATCATCCAATTTTTCAATCTCAGTTGGAAAATCCGCAGTCATCAAACACGTTGCATCAATCCAATATCCACCATATTTACAAAGCAAACACAACCTTAAAATATCAGCAAAATGTGCATGCGAAATAATCCCCGCCTTGTATTTTTCCAAAATAAAATCCGGCAAATCAACATATTTTTGCCAATTTTCAATAGTGATAAGCACATACTTTTTACCTTTTGAAAAATACCTAACACTTTCCATACACTTTTTAACTACAGCCGGAGCATTTTCCACCCCCTGAAGCCAACATTGAAAAACATAATCAGATTTTGGACCAAGTTTTGGTTCAACAGCCGGAGGTTTCGGTACATACCTTGCAAAATATTGCTTCAAACGATAAGCACTTTTGTAATCAAAAAATTCACGCACAAATCTTCGCCCCTTTTCAAACGGAACAAAGATTGATAATAATTTGAAAATTCGGCGTAAAACAAGACCAAAAGGACTTCTTAAAAATCTCACTAATTCAACTCCTCAAAAATCTTTTTCTTTAACTCATCAAGCCCCAATTGAGCCACACCAGAAATAGCCACTACATCCTTTTTTGATGCCCTTTTCAACGCCTTAATTTTTTCCTTAACTTCATCTTCGGAAATTGAATCTATTTTATTAAGTACAATAATTTCTGGCTTTGTTTCTAAAATCTCGCCATAATTTTTAAGCTCTTTTTCAATAGCCTTATACGCACCGACAACATCCTCCTGCGTACCATCAATAAGGTGTAAAATTATCTTACATCTTTCCGCATGACCAAGGAATCTGTCACCCAAACCAACACCTTCACTTGCCCCTTCTATAAGTCCAGGCAAATCCGCAATAATATACTCCTTATCAAACACATAAAACACCCCAAGATTCGGATGAAGTGTTGTAAACGGATAATTTGCAATCTTTGGTCGTGCCGCAGTCAACACAGAAAGAAGTGTTGATTTTCCCGCATTTGGAAAACCAACCAATCCAATATCTGCAATAAGTTTAAGCCTTAACCAAACAGCCAATTGTTCACCAGGTTTACCCGGATCCGCACGTTCCGGAGCCTGATTAGTCGAGGATTTAAAATGCACATTACCCCAACCACCACGACCACCTTTTGCAACCAAAACTTCCTCGCCATCAACAACCATATCGGCAATAACAGTTTTTTTATCTTCAGCCAAAATTTCAGTACCAACCGGAACCTTAATTATCAAATCCTTACCACTTCGACCTGTACGTTCCGACCCTTCCCCAGGGCGTCCCTTTTCTGCACGAAAGTGTTGCTGATATCTAAAATCAATAAGGGTGTTAAGGTTTCTTACCGCCTTAAAAATAATATTTCCACCATTTCCACCATCACCACCATTTGGACCGCCGTATTCAATATACTTTTCCCTACGAAAAGACATACAACCATTTCCACCATCACCAGCTTCCAAATAAATTTTTGCCTGATCTAAAAATTTCATAATAAACCTCACATAATTTTTTATTAAATGATACTTGAAATATCTGTAAAACACAAGAAATATTTAAGCATAAAAAATCCCCAGCCGAAACTGGGGAAAAAGAAAAGGAATACTTTTTTATTAAAATTCGTCAGAAATGAAATCATATCTTAACTTAAACATAACATATTTATGTTTAAATGAGTATGGATCTTTTTCATCTCTTTCATCGAAATCAGTCTTAAATTGACGATATTCAATACCTGCAATAATAGGAGATTCTTCAAATCTGTATTCAACACCAGCAATAAATTGTTGTGCATTTACATAACCATCTGAACCACCAGAGAATGTCAAACCATCACCATCAACTAAATCCCAATTAATTTTTGACTTACCATAACCATATCCAACGTATGGATCGATTGAGCCAAACCCTGGGATTTCAAAGTAAACATTGGCCATCAAAGAATCAACTGTTGCATCTAAATCCTTATAAAAACTTACATCAAAATCATATGTAGAAGTAGAAACAGCATCTTCTGTTAAATTAAGCTGAGCGTCATTTAAACAAATACCATTTACACATTGTGTATATCCAGATGTTGCATCATCTTGATACATACCTTCATAATAATTTCCCTCAGGATCATTTATTGTAAGTCTGTAATCCGGAGACTTAAATTTTGTTCTTTGGTATTCGAATTCAAATCTGAATGGATTTTGTGAAATATCCCAACCAATAGCAAATGCCATTGTTTTTGAACTTTTTGTATTATAATCATATTTTTCAACAAGCCCAGCATCCCAATCAGCAGCCTGATAACCAACCTTTGTTGATGAATTATAATCAGCAAGCACAGAACCGTTTGGAAATCCTGGTAATTTTTCAAGTTCACCATATACACAACTACTATTCCATGAACCATCAGTATTCAAGCACTCTGCTGTTGCAGAAGTAGTCGATGTAGCCTTTAAATCAGGATTTGCCTGACCATAACCAGCACTTATATAAAGCCCAGCGGCATTCGCTCCAGATGCCGATAAAATCATGGCTAAACTTAATAAAACTTTTCTCATTTAATTTTCCTTTCCCAAGTTATTTGAGGTTATTGTATCACATTTTTTGGACCCAAGCAATACTTTTTTACAAATTTTGTATAAAAAAATAACAATAGAAAAATTTTTTAAAATATGTTATCCTATTTAACATAAGAACAGGAAATAAATATGGGTAAAAACACTCAACTAATAAATAAATTTAAGAATGCGAGCCTAAAATTACAAAAATCCCGCATACTGAAAATATTAGTTTTATCCGGAATACTTTTATCCCGTGGACAACTTAATTCTGATTTAAGTGCAGAAGAACCTCATACCCAACCAATTGAAAACATTATTCCAAATCCAGAAATAAATATTGTTTGCGAAAACGAAGATAAAGAAATTGCACAAAACTTAAAAAATCTACTTCTTGATATAGAAGACGATAACGAAATTTCAAAATCTTTGATAAAGACATTAGAAGAAAATAATATTACATTTGAAATCACAGATGAAAACGATTCTTACTCTGGCTCTTATATAATAGGTGAAAATAAAATCATTATTCCCAAAAATACTATCACTAATACCTTACAAAATGATACCGAAACAATAAATTCATTCAAACGAACAATTACCCATGAAACAATTCATATGCTTCAGGATAAAAAAGGAATATTTAACGATGCAAAACAAATGTCCCCACTTGATTGTTCAATAATATATACAATGGCTGAACTTGACGCAATATGTAAATCCTATATTGCAACAGATAACAGTTGGAATACAAATTCTGCTTTTGAATGTTTTAAAAACATAACATCCTGCCTTGATATTTATTCAAAGCAAGGGGCATATATTGGGAAATCAAACACATACAATAAAAATTTATCACTAGATGATGTTATAAAAAAATTTAATCAGGCGGGATTCGACGACTATACAAACATAACTGAAATTATAAATACTATAAAAGAAAAAATTCGCCCCGAAATTATGGCTGAAATTCAAGTAATGAATAAAGAATACCTTGAAAAAGAAAAAACAAAGAATATAATCATCGCAAAAAATTTTGAAAAGGAATAAAAATGCTTTTAATAGTTGGCTTAGGAAATATTGGATCCGAATACGAAAACACCCGTCACAACATTGGTTTTATGACCGTTGACAAGATAAAAGAAGATAATAATTTCCCTGATTTTAAGGAAAAAAACAAATATTTCTTCACAAAAAAAGGCGACATAATCCTTGCAAAACCAACAACATATATGAATCTTTCTGGTGAAGCAGTACTTGCCCTATCCTCCATGTACAAAATAAAACCTGAGGATATTATCATAATTCACGATGATTTGGATTTAGAAACCGGCAGAATTAAGATTAAACAAGGCGGAAGTAATGGTGGGCACAATGGACTTAAAAGCATTGATAAGGCCATAGGTGTAAATTACCACAGAATTCGTATTGGTATCGATCATCCACGCAATTTCACGCCAAAAATCGATGTTGTAAACTATGTTCTTGGCAAATTTAAGCCTGAAGAAAAGGAAAAAATTGAAAAATCCATCAATATAATATCTCAAAATTTTGACAATCTAGTTTCAAAAAATTTTGATAAAATTCTATCTAAATTATAAAAAAAAATACTAGACTTCTGATTACCTCCATGTTAGAATAGAGGTATATTTCTTATGGAGAGGAAAGAGAAGTGCTTAAAACAAAAAATTATCTTTTATTGATAACTAGCTTTATGCTATGTGGCGAAGCATACGCTCAAACCTCTAATATGATGCTTCCACAACAGGTTGGTGTATATTCTGCAAACTCTGCAAATGCTTCTCAAATGCGTTTACCTCCACAGGTTGGTATGTACCAAAGAAATAACGGAAGGTATTACGCTAATCCATACACTGTTACACCAACGAAAACTGTTGTCGATTATTCACGTTATCCAACTATGAACCAAAATGTTTACGAAAATGTGAATGGATATCAATCACCAAACAAATACGTTCTTCAAAGCCCATCAGTACAAGCTCGGGCAAAGGAGTTAGCAAAGGATAAAAATACACCCGAAGAGTTTGGAACCGAATATTATTTGGCATTATCTTATGGCTTTGGTTCATTTGATGGCGAGGGTTTAGTAAATACAAGCAACAATGAAATTCCTTTAAACAGCGTATCCGAAGGTCTTGGCGATCCAAAGGTTTTAAGTATCGGTTTCGGTGTTATGCAAAATCGTGATACTCGTTTTGACATAAGCTATGTTAATATATCCGGACTTAAATTTGACTCAACTTCATACAGTGAAAATCAATGGTGTGGACCAACTGATGTTGGTGATGATTTCTATTACGATTGTTCCGAGGAAAATTCCGTATCTGGTGGTGGAATAAAATCAAATGCCTTGATGTTCAATGTACAACTTTCACTTACTGATTTATTTGGAAAGTTATTTGATGGTATGGTTGTTCCTTATGTCGGTGCGGGTGTTGGTTTTGCCTTTAATACTTTAAGTGATTATACCGTATATGATGAATACGGAACTGCCGAAATTCCATTAAGCACAGATGGTACCGAAGTTGATGAAGAAGGTAATTATTTAACTGGTAATTACGAATATGACGGAACCATTACCCACTTTGGTGCAATGACTGATAATATTGCATGGTCGTTGGAAGCTGGTGTTTCCATAAATCTTGATAGAACAACATCCCTTGATGTATACTATAAAATGGCAAATTACGGTAGTGTAAAATCAAAGGATATTGCTTACTACAGTTATGGCACCGTTGATATTCTTGATCCAATTGATGATGCGGGAACTTGTGCAGAAGGTTTCGAATATAACGAAGATACAACATGGTGCGAAGCCGAAGCTGGAACATCCGAAGGATACACAACCGACGCAACGGAAAAGGGAAAAATTGAAACAACAGAGATAGGAGTAAAACTTAGATTAATATTCTAAGGAGAAAAAGATGAAAAAGTATTTGAACACAGCATTTTTATCTATCGCTACAATCATTGGATTGGGGGCTCCTGTTTCTGCACAACAATATGCAAATCCTGTTGGTATGCGTTATGTCGGTTCACAACAATATGCTGGAACAAATACAACTTTTGTAAACCCTAATGTTCAACGTACACAGTATGTTGCACCACAAATAAATTCCATATATGCTCAACCAATGAACCGTGTAAGTGAAATTCCTCTTTACGGTAAAAATAAAAGTATGTATTTCTATGGTCAGAAAAAACAGGATGAAGGTATTCTTTCCGGAAGTGGGCTTTATATGTTTGCTGACTTTTCAACTGGAAAAACGAATACCGGTATAAACATTGAACATGGCGAAGTCGACAATGCCGAAGCCGATGCCAACGATGATATGGGAACCGCAAACGGTATGTCTTTGGGTATTGGTCGTGTAATGTCTAAAAGCCTAAGTGTTGAATTTATGTACTCCTCTTATAACGGAATGAAATACGGAGATTGGGTAAAGTTTTATGAAGAGGAAGAAATTGAATCAGAGGATGAAGATTCTGACGAAGTTATCATTGTTCAAACTGTAAATGACACAACATACGAAGTTATTGATGGTGGAAACATTACATCACAATTTATTGGTTTAGGTTTCAAATACAACCTTGAAAATATGTTCGGGTCAATTTTGGGAAGATTAAAACCATACTTTGGTTTCCAACTTGGTATTGCACAAAATACTATAAAGGATTTTACCGTATCGGATGTTGATGGCTATGTTGGCGATTATTACATTCCTGATGCAAACGTAGATGAAGATATTGAATACATTCAGGGATTATCATGTACCGCAGATGAGCCTTGTACCGCAGAGGAATACTCAAACGGCTCATTAAACTTTATCGGTGATACAACCCGTTCGTTTGCTGCTGGACTTGAGGCGGGATTTTCTGTTGAATTAGAGGGTAATCTTTCAATCGATATTTTCTATAAATACAATCATTACGGAAAGGTAAAAACTTCTGGAAATATTTTATCATCATACGATCTTGATGAAACTGATTTCTATGTTGATGCGGACCTTGTTGAATGTGCTGATGGATATGCTCAGGCATCCGGAAGTACCGATGATTACCTAATTTGTATCTCTGATGCTTACACAACCGAGGGAATACAATCATTAACTCAACGCCGTGTTCAATCTGGTGATATGAATTTAAGACAATACGGTATCAGATTAAAATATATGTTCTAAGGCAATAAAAAATCCCCCGCAAAGTGGGGGAAATTTTTTATCTTAAAAACTATTACCAAAATTTAATAAGTGATAATATTTTAACTTTTGCCTTTTTTGAAAGGAAAATCTTTCCGCAATATGGGCAAGTTGTAAATGTACCAGAAATCATTTTTGCAATCTTCAAAGCAATGATTACAGGAACAAAACCAATCAAAACAATTAATGCAATTACACCATACGAAATCCAATCATAATATGTTGTAATTTGTTTGATAAGGTTTCTTACAACACCAATTTTTGTTTTTGAAAGTTCCGCATAAATCGAAGCAGAAATTTTTCTTGCTCCATCAGTCATAATGCCATAATTTCCTGCGGTCAAATTTTTGTAATTCGCATCACTTAGGTTAAGTTGTTTTTGCATCTGATTTGAACCGAATGATTTAAGTTCATCCTTTAATGCCTTATCCAAATCACGTTCCAAAGTTTTTGCAACTTCGCTTGTCTTTTCCTTTATTTCCTTATTTACCTTATCAACTTGTTTCTGAAGAGCATCAGATTTATCAGCAATTTTACCGGCACCCTTTACCCCAACCTTTGAAAGAAGTCCTGCGGTTTTTGAAACCTTTTCTGTTTTCTCTGACACCTTATCAAGTTTGATTTCAGGCACAGAAATTTTTGCAGTATATTTTGAAATATTTATATTTTTCGAAAGGTTATCCGAAAGATCATTATATTGATCCATCAAAACCTTATTTGCCTCATAAACACCACTTACCACAACAAAATTTCTTACTGCAGTAGAGTTTTTAAAGAAATAATTTGCTACTGGAAAAACAGCAAAAATAATCCACAAAAATGAAAATACCCACGCGATTTTTTTCGCCCTTGATGTTTGTTTTTTAAGTTTGTATTCTTCACCAGATTTTACTACTTTTTTAACCATAATAAACCTCCATAGTTGTTAAACAATGAAATGATAATTCATAAAACGACAATTCGCAACAAAAAACCTCCTGTTGCCAAGAGGTTTTTATTAACACAAATAAAGGAGGGGAAACCTTTAGAAATAATATTGAACCGCAGCGCTCAACATATTAATGTGAAGGTCATATTCTGTGTTAAAATTGCCAGGATCTTTTTCAGAATACTTTGCATTACCACCATCAAGGAAGATATGAGCATAAGCAAAGTCAACCTTTCCACCATTAAATTTATAACTTGCACCAAGTGCGGCAATTCTTCTGTCATCATCAGGAATTCTTGCAGTTCTATGTGCATCCGATGGAATAGGAGTTTGTTCAACTTCTAAACCAAGTCTGAATGTCCAATCCTTTGAATAGTCATAGTCCGCACCAACAGAAAATGTCCATGTATCACGCCAATTTTCCTCTGTCGAACTTACAAGAGAATCTGTACCCATTGCATTTGAGTAAATATCAAGAGATTTGAATCTACTCCATCTTGTCCACTTTGCAGTAGCAGAAATTGCAAGTCTGTCATCAACCTTATGGTACGATGAAACCATTATGTTTTCAGGAAGTGTAATTGTTGCATGTGCATCACCTTTGATTGAATATCCCTGTGGAATAATAGGTGCACTTAAAACAGAATTAAGTCCTTGTCCTGTTATATTTTCATTTGCTGTTAATTTATGTGTACCCTCCAAGTCAAATTTTGATTTTGAACGATAAGAAAGCCCAATTCTATGATTATCGCTTAATTGATACATAGCACCCAAAGTATAGGCAAATGTTGGATCACTATCCCCTTCTATATCAGAATTAAGAGCATGTTCCTGAGCAATTTGAATCATAGAACCATTAGGTAGTCTTGATTTATTCAAATCATTAGTCAACTTTGCAGTTGCGATTTGTGTCGAAAGCGAAGCACCAAGACTTAATTTGCTATTCAATTCATATGCACCAGAAAGTGTGAAATCATAAACAATAACTTCTGATTTCAATGCTTCATCCCTACCCCACCATTTTTTATCGTAATCAGTACCAATACCGTATGGAGTATAGAATGCCAAACCACCCTTTAACTTATCAGTCAAACTTGTCTGAACAAAAAATGATGGAACAGATGAAAATATATTCAATGAATCACTATTACTTGAATCCATATTATCATCAATCTTTGCATAAATATCAACAAAGCTTGCCCCAATTTGCATACCATCACGAACAAGTGTCATACCCGCAGGATTAGAAATAATTGCAGAATAATCATCACCAACCAATCCCATACCGGCAAAACCACGACCAAGTGATGTTGTCGAATATTCAGAAAGTGAAAAACCACCAGCCATAGCACCATTCGCAGAAAGCATAAATGCAACAGCCAACATAGAAACTTTTTTCATAATAAAATCCTTTTTGTTTTGTTAAATAACAATAGGACTATACACCTAATAAAAAAATAAATCAAGCGTTTGTTTGAATTTTTTGTTAAAAATAAAAAAAGTCTATAAAATGAAGCTGTTATCTATTACTTCACAAATCTTTTTTATCTCTTTTTCAGAATAATTTGACCATCCCATCATCTTTGAAATAGAATCTTTTCGCACTGCAACATTGAAAATTTGTGAAAAAAGCATAAATGTGGAAAGTGTAGCATTTTCCTCAGTCATCCTACCCTCATTCGCCTCCATAAGCAAATCCGAAACAATAGGCATATACACCTTATTCAAATTTTCCTCGAAAATATGGAAACATTCCGAAGGTTTTACATATTCCATAAGGTAAATTGTCACAATTTCCTTTGGTACCTTAGGAAGACAGATTCCCTCAATAAATTTGTGTATAATCTGTTGAAGCATTTTTCTGCATTCCGATGCAACCGGCGTATATTTTTTAAATTCATCATACTCCTTAATCACATCACCAAGATAAGAATTTATAACCTCAACCACATAACGAAGAACTTCTTCATAAAGTCCACGTTTGTTTTTAAAATAATAGTAAATCGCAGAAATATTGATATCTGCCTTCGCACAAATATCACGGGTTGTCACCGGTTCATAGCCCTTTCTGGCAAACTCAGCAACTGCAACATCAATAATTTTTTCACGTGATCCACTATTCATATTAAAAAACCTTTCTTACATACAATTATAAAAGATTCTTTTTTTTATGCAAGACTTAAATATCTAATAAATCATTTACAAACTTTTCTGCATCAAATTTATGGATATCATCCACCCCTTCGCCATCAGTCACAAAATAGATAGGAAGGTTATATTTTTTAATAAGTGGAATTATAAATCCAGACTTTGACGATCCCTCCATCTTTGTAATAACAAAACCATCAATTTTGATATTCGCACCAAATTTTTCCATTTGAAGAAGACTGTTCTGACCACCATTTCCATCCAAAACCAAAAGCGTTTTTGTCGGAGCATTGCTATCCACCTTACCCATAGTCCTAATCAATTTTTGAAGTTCCGCCATCAACGATTCGTTATTGGCAAGTCGACCCGCAGTATCAACAATTATAACATCACTTTCCTGTGCCCTTGCCTGATTATATCCATCATAAACAAGCCCCGATGGATCAGCATTATCACGAAAGAATAATGAAACTCCAACATTATCAGTCCATTCCTTCAACTGTTCAGTCGCGGAAATTCGAAATGTATCACAGGCAATAACCGAAACTTTTTTACCATCATTTTTTAATTTATTCGAAAGTTTTCCAATTGTCGTAGTCTTACCACTTCCATTCACACCAATCATCACAACAGAAAAAGGTTTTACCTCATCAACATTAAAGCTACCCTCCGCCGGTTTAACAATTTTTAAAATTTCATCCTTTAAAATAAGTTTGATTTCATCCGCAGTTGTATCATGACCAAGTTTTTTCCTTTTTACAACATCAATCAACTCCAATGCTGTATCATAAGAAATATCCGATGTAATAAGAAGTTCTTCTAAACTTTCCAACATATTTTCATCAAGTTTTTTACCCGAAAAAATTGATGAAATTTTTGACCCTAACTTTCCAAACATAAAAATCCTTTGATTATATTTTATTTTTGTTTTATTATTGCCAAAGTAATAAAAAATTTCAAGAGGAATTTATGAAAGAAAAAGCGTATATCATTTGTGGACCAACCGCCAGCGGGAAAAGTTCCCTTGCGATTGAGCTTGCATTAAAAAATAATGGAGTAATCATTAACGCCGACAGTCAACAGGTCTATCGTGAACTTCCTATTTTAACTGCTTGCCCATCAAAGGCGGATTACGAAACTGTTCCACACAAACTTTACCAATTTTACGATGGAACAAAAAAAATGGATGCCTCCATCTGGATTGAATACGCAAAAACTGAAATCACAAATGCCTTTGATAATGGGAAAACCCCATATATTGTCGGCGGTACTGGTTTTTATATAAAGGCATTAACCGAAGGTCTTTCCGTAATACCAAATATTCCTCAAAACATTCGTGAACAAGTCAGAAAAGAAGGTTTGCACGCAAAAAACATTGAACTTTACGAAATACTTAAAAAATACGACCCTGACCTCTGCAAAAAAGTTTTACCATCTGATAAGCAAAGGGTATTAAGGGGTATCGAAGTATTCCGTGCAACCGGCACACCACTTTCCGTATGGCAAAGACAAAAGAAAATCAAACCACTTCCTGATATTGATTTTGACCTACGAATAATTGATTTCGAAATGCCAGAGTTGGAAAAGCGAATAAAACTTCGTACCGAAGAAATGTTCAAATCTGGTGTAGTCGACGAAGTAAAAAATCTTCTTTCTATGGATTACCCAGATAATGCTTCTGTTTTCAAAATTATCGGCGTTGAAACAATATGGAAATATTTGGCAAAGGCAATAACTTTGGACGAAGCAAAATCCGAACTAACACTTCTAACCCGCCAATATGCAAAAAGACAACGTACCTTTTTCAGAACACAACTTTCTAAATGATATTGACCCACTCCTATTTTTATGATATAATCATAGCAAATAGTTATAATAGGAGAATAATATGGATTTAGTAGAAATTTCAACAAAAATTGGTGCTTGTGTAAATGGTACCGAAAATATTGCAACAGCTAAAATTTTTAGTTTTTTAAATCAAAATCTTAATCAAGAAACATTAAATAAATTAACTGAAATTGCAAATTATTTATCTTCATTAGATAGTGAAACTATACACTCCGAAGAAATTCAAAACATATTGTCATTTTTATCAAACAATATGGTTGATGTTAATGATGCCGAAATTGATGTTCTATTTACACAACTAAAAGAACATAAAGAAAAGGTTCTATCAGCAACAAAAAAACCAAGAAAAAGAACTACTTCGAAAAAGAATGTCGCAACAATAGCTGAAATTATTGAAAATAATACTAAGAAAAAAAATAGTGCTTCTATTTCTGAAGAATTAAAATCTTCGAACCATCCATTAATAAAACTTTTGGATATAATTGATAACCACAATAAAAATATGTCATTCAAGGATGATATCGAAGTAATTGAAGATAAAAATGATGGTGAAGAAACAACCTTTAATGGAAAAAATTATGCTGTTGGTGACGCATCATCTGTCATATATAAAAAGGATAAAACAGAAAATAAAATAACTGCTGATTCAAAGAAAAACAATATGACTTTGTCCCATAAAAAAGGAAGTCCCGTATATTCTCCACTTGTTGCTGATACAATTTTCGCAACAGTAAACTATATGACTGAAAAGGGTGAAATTCCATTCACAATAAATATAAATGGAAAATCAAAAGAATTTATTGATTCCATAATGTCAATTTTGTTTGGTTTTTCTGATACAATGACAAATACTATTCAAGATCCAAAACAAAAAAACAAGCACGCTCATTTCCTTGATAATGTAAAGGCCTTCCACATCGGGAATATTGAACTTTCGATAAAGGAAATAAAATCATTTAAGTCAAAAGAAGAAATGGAAAAAAGAATTGACGAACTAAACCAAGAAGCAGAAAATAAAAAGAATGCAAATTTGGCACAGGCTCAAAACAAACTTAATAAAAAAATGCAACAAACAAATGTAATTGCAAATGCCGTCAATAATACATCAAATCAAAGATAAAAAAACACCCCGTCAATTTGGCGGGGTTTTTTCTGAAACAAAAACAAATTATTTCTTTGCTTTCATTGATTTAAAAGTTTCACTGTCTTTTTTAATCACTGAAAATACTTGTCCAACATAAATCTTGTTTGGATCTTTTATTTGTTTTTTGTTTGCTTCGAATATAATCACATAATCAGTTCCACGACCATATTCACGAACTGCAATATTCCAAAGACAATCACCTTTTTTGATTACAGTCATCGCATTTTCACCATCGAAAAGAACAGGTGTGAAAGTATATTCAACACGTTTTGCAACTTTACCATTTGATGAAAGCATATCTGCACGGATAACTTGCTTTGATTTAGAAAGTTCAAGATTTGCATCAACAGACCAAATACCATTTCCATTTGCAACAGCTTTACCAACAAATTTATTATTCATATAAAGGTTAACAGTAGCATTTTTCTTTGCCAAACCTTCAACCTTAAATGAACCTTCATCATTGTAATCAATTTTAGCAACACGAAGTACGCCAATTTCTTGACCCTTTGGTGCTTTCAAAACTTTTGACTGTTTCTTTCCACCAACAACAACTGCAACTTCATCATTTGCTTTTTTAGATACACGAAGCACAGCAGATTGTTTACTCTTTATCTTATTGCCATTTGCATCAATAACGAAAAGTGAAAGTTTTCTGTTTCCTTCTGGCAAAGCTTTCTTTGGAATGAAAACCCACTGACCATTGTCATCAGCTTTTTCTTTACCGATTTCACGACCATTATCAAGAATATGAACAACATCGCCCTTACCTGCTTGACCAGCAATAACAGCTTCACCCTTTTCCATACGAACAATATCAAATGATGGAGCAATTACTTCTTTCTTTTCTTCTTTTTTAGAGAAAAGTCGTGACCAGAAAGATTCTTTTTTATCTTCTGTTTTCTTTGGTTCTACTTTTTTAACAGCAACAGCAGGTTTTGCAGAATCCAATGATGCAACATTTGCCTTGTCTGTATTGAAAAGAGAAATTACCCAAACAGTAAGAATAACAACAATCAAGCATACCAAAAATGCAATTGAAAATCTTTTTTGTTTATCAGAAAGTTTTGTTTGTTTTAACTTTTCTTTTAATTCTTTTATTTTTGCTTTTGCCTTAGCAAGTTTTTCTTTTGAAGTTTCCTTAAAAGATTTTTTAGAAGAAACTTTTTCGTTTGTTTCCTTAACAACCTTTTTATTTTCTACTTCAGAAGCAGAATCTTTTGCAGGTGCCAAGATAGGTTCTTTTTTTTCCATTTTAAACTCCTAACATTTTAGTTAAAGTATATACAAAATAGGACTTTTTTTCAAAAATGTCAAGAATAATATCGATTTTGTCAAGACATCAATATTTTATAAAAAAAACAAGGTGTTATGTCTACTTAAAAACAAGAAATTTTATTATTTGGTACGTTGAATACTTTCTTCTTTTAACTTTTTATCCAATATTTTTTTGTATTCGGTTAATTTAAGGTTAGGATTTGGCTCATAATATACAAATACAAGTTTTTTACCAATAAGTTTGTATCCACAATATGCTAAAATATCTTCTCGGGTAATAATTTCTTCATTGTCAATTTTTTTCATTTTATTTCCTTTATATATTATATAGTGAACATTATAATATCTTAATTTTTTGAAGTCCATTAAATTTATATTGAAATTTTGGAAATATTAGG
>JAILLX010000026.1 GCA_024692925.1 bacterium | reverse complement strand
TTCATATTCCGGAAAATTTTTACCAATTTCATTTAAAAGCCTATCTTTCATCACCTTTGCAATGATTGATGCCGCAGCAATAGAATACGAAATCGCATCTCCAGAAATAACAGTATGGCACGGAGAGATAAGAGGAGCCTTGTTTCCATCAACCAATGAAATAATTGGTTTATTTTTCAATCTTGGGAGCAATTTTTGATATGCATTTTTCATAGCAAGTAGCGATGCTTGTAAAATATTTATTTCATCAATAACACTTGCAGAAACAGCATCATATTCAAACATAAATATATCATCTGATAAAGCACTTAATTCTTCAAAAATTTTTTCTCTGTTTTTTTCAGAAATTTTTTTGGAATCATTTATTTTGCATAATATTTCTGGTGGAAATTTTTCTTGATTAATCCAGCAACATCCTGCAACAACTGGACCAACTAAACATCCACGTCCCGCCTCGTCAATGCCTAAAACTATATCCGAAGCATTAGTCATAAATGATTTTTCTATATCAAAAGAAATTGTTTTAACTTTATTTATTTTAACCATTCACATTCCTAAATTTCGGGATTTTCAATATCAGAAATATTTTCAGTGTTGTTTTCTGAATCTTCTTCATCTTCAGAATTTTCTTTTTCTTTATCCTCTAAATAATCTTCTAAATATTCAATTTCTTCATCAGTATATTTATTAACAGGAATATCTCCTTTACTTATATAAATAGGCCACATATTATTTATAACATCATCCAAAGATTCCGAAGATTGATTAAGCTTGTTTCTGTAAATCCAAAAGTTTGCCATAACTCTTTCAACATAGATTCTTGTTTCCTTTAGATTAATAGATTCTATGAAAAATAAAGGGTCATCATCAGGATTATTTATCCTATCCATCTGTTTTTTAAGGTTTCCAGGTCCAGCATTATACGCAACTAAAAACTTGAACAAATTTCCATTAACCAAAGGCGATGAAAGTAAATATTCAATATACATCTGACCAATTTTAAGATTAAGTTCTTCTTCAAATAATTTTGATTTTTGTTTTTTCCTAAGTGAAGAATCTCTCATTATAAATGATGCAGTTGAAGGCATAATTTGCATTAATCCTCTGGCACCAGCGTTTGATTTTGCCTTTGGATTAAATCTTGATTCTTGTCTGATAAGAGCATTAACCAATGCTTTATCAACACTCCATCCTTCTTTTAATTCAATGTCAATAGTTGGATATGTGCATGTTGCAAAGGTTGAACTATCTGAATATTGTTTTATATAATTTGCAACATTTATAGAAAGATGTGGCATATTTGAAATTTCAGCTACTGCTAAAACTGCATTAATAAGATCATCAGAATAGTCATTATCAGCAGTATTAATCAAAAATTTTAGTTCTTGTCCGGCTTCTTCTTTCATATCAAGTTGAAGAAGTGCCAAAGCACGCATTCCACCTTGCCAAGAACTTATTTCCCTTGCATTTTGTATTGTAAGCAAAGGTTCTTCCCATTCTATTTCCCATTTTTTATTTAATTTTTTATTAGCCAATATGCCATAAAAAGTTTTTGGATAACTTGATGCTGTTTCAAGGAAAATATCGCTATCATCTTTTAATTCTTCATCATCAATTTTTTCATTTGCACGATAAGCCCAATATGCACTGGCCGTCAACATATCAATAGGAACCTGTTTTGTAAATGCAATATTTTTAAAATAATCACGTGATTTTATATAATCACCTTGTCGCCAATAAACAAGTCCAAGTGTCCAATTTGCAAGATAAAAATTAATTTGTTCAGCTGGCTCTCTTGCCCAAAGTATAGCCATATCATCTTCGTTATTTAAAAAATATGTAAATGCAAGATATGCTTCCATCCTTAAATAATCATTTCGTGCAAAATACTTTTTACTGTTTGGATTTTCAAGTATTTGTCTGGCATTTTTTGTATATCCACGTTTCAACCTATTGTTGAAAATTTTCAACATATAATTAACTTCATTTTTTTCCTTTTTAGGAAGATGTTTATAAGAATACTGAATCATTTGATAATTATTTTTATAATCATCATTGAAATATTGGGTACGTCTAGCTTCTTTTTTTGGCCTACGAAGTTCCCTTTTTGCACCTTTTTGAAGACCAAGTTTGTAAATATCATTTGCATTTGGCATATCATAATATTTTAAAAGCCATTCTTTCACTTCCTTAAATGGAGTTTTATAATATGGGCTCATAAATCTTTGGTGTAAAACATATCCCATAAGAATATCATTTTTTATATTCTTTATTACTTTATCAGCTTCTTTAAATCTTCCTTTTTCTTGTAATTCAAAAATTTTTTTATAATTTTTTACATCTTGGGCATATATTACATTAGGTAGCTTTGCATAAGTGCTTTTTGAAAAAACACAAAGCTCTGATAACAGAATTACCAAAGCAATTAAAAATTTTGAAATTTTTAAAAAAGTGTTTTTCATCAGTAAAAGAAAGACCTAAAACCTTCCCCCTAGATTTAAGATTTTCTTGAATACAACAATGTTAATATAAAAGGTAAAACAATCATATGTAAAAATTGCTCAACAAGTATATTTGTTGGTTGATTTAAAACTAATAAATCAAGTAATTTAAAAACTAATGCAAAAATAAAACTTGCAAAGAAAGGAGTCCACTTCTTGCTTGATAAAAATCCAGCAATTATGAACACAATAACACCCAAATAAACCAAATCAGATACACAATATCCAGGTATCATCTGAAATATTAAACTTTTGAAATTAGCATACATTTTAAACTCCTTTGTTTTGTAAACTAAGAAATAATGTATATCATTAAATCGTTTGTGGCAAGTATATTTTAAAAATTATTTTACTTTTAAATCAAAATATGCTTTTATATTATTATATTAAGAAAATTAAGAGGTGAATTATGTCAAATTTTACACGAAAATCAGAACTTTTAATCCCTGGTGGATCATATAATAGAATAAAAACAGCATTTATGTATGGTGCCGATGTGGTTTATGCTGGAACCCCAGATATGAGTTTGCGTGTAAAGGCAAAAGTCACACTTGATGAAATGGCTGAATGTATTGAATATGCACACAGTATTGGTAAAAAGATTTATTTAGCAGTAAATCTTTACACTCATAACAAAGATATTGCAAGACTTCCTGATTTTGCCAATACTCTTAAAAAACTTTCACCTGATGGTGCGATTATTGCTGATGCTGGTGTATTTAGATATATGAAAAATCATTTGCCGGAACTTCCTCTTCATGTTTCAACACAAGCAAATGTTTGTTCATATGAAACAGCAATGTTTTGGTATGATATTGGGGCAAAACTTTGTGTTCTTGGTCGTGAAGTTTCATTCGAAGAATTAAAGGAAATAAGGGAAAAAGTTGCTCCGGATTTAAGGCTTGAAACATTTATCCACGGAAGTATGTGTATGAGTTATTCGGGTCGTTGCCTTATCTCTAACTTTTTAACAGAACGTAGTTCAAATCAGGGAAACTGTGCCCATTGTTGTCGTTGGAATTATAAACTTTACACCCGTCCACGTGAAGAATTGATTGAAACCGGAACAATAAAAGAAGAAGCAAAAAAACTTGGTATCGATATAAATTCAGATACAATGAAACTTTTTGATTTTTATTTAGAAGAACAAGAAAGAAAAGGTGAATTTATCGAAGTTTGCGAAGATGAACGTGGTGCATATTTAATGAATTCACGTGATTTATGTTTAATGCCAAAACTTAATAAATTACTTGAAATTGGTATAGATTCGTTAAAGGTTGAAGGTAGAAACAAATCTGAATATTATGCAGGAACAACTGCTCGTGCATATCGTTATGCGATTGATGCATTCTATCGTTCACCAGAAAATTGGAATTACACTCCATATATGAACGAACTTAATACATTACAGAATAGGGGATATACATACGGTTTCTTTGATGGTCATTTGACACATCATGCAATGAATTATGAAACAACTCGTTCTGATGGAAATTGGAGATATGCTGCATGTGTTTCAAATCATACACCTGATGGTATAGTTCTTGAAATGAAAAATTCATTCAAACAAGGGGATGAAATTGAATTCCTTTCACCATCTCGGTTTGAACCTGTAAAAATGACTTTAAAAACTATTATTGATACAAAGAACAATGATAAATTAGAAAGGGCAACTGTAGCAAATAAATATGTGCTTATCCCATACGAAGACTTTATTGGATACACAAAAGAAGAAGTTGTAAACCTTCTTCCTGTATTATCATTAAGTCGTGTAAAGATAGCTTAAATAAATTTTTGTGAAAGTGCAGCATTAAGTTGAGAAAGCTGACTATTTGGTTTTCCGAAGTGAAAATATGATTTTTCACCCTTTGGATTCTTTTTTAAATAATCAAGTAATTTAGGTAATTTCATTAATATCGATAAATTCAAATTTTCACCATATTTTTTCTTCATATCAAAAAAAGCGAATTCAATTGCTTCATTTTCCGTTAATTTTGCAGATATATACATTGCA
>JAILLX010000002.1 GCA_024692925.1 bacterium | reverse complement strand
TGTTTTAGATATATTTGTTTCTGAAAATCCAACTGTTGGTGCCATTTCATTTGAGGGAAATTCTGATTTAAAACTTGATGATATTAAAAAGGATGTAAAAACACGACCACATGCAATTTATAATCCTGCTCAAATAAAATCTGATGTTGAAACTATAAAAAATCTTTATAAAAGACTTGGTAATTTCAAGGCTGTTGTCGATGCAAAAATTATTGAACGTGATAACAATCAATATGATATTATTTTTGAAATCACCGAAGGGAAAAAGGCTTATATCCAAGATATACAATTTAATGGAAACGAAAATTTTTCTTCTACTGAATTAAAAGAAGTTATTTTAAGTAAAGGATATGCCTGGTGGAAGTTTTTGGAAATGTATGATACCTATGATGAAGATAGGCTTTTATACGATTCGGAACTTTTAAGAAATTTTTATAATTTACACGGATTTTTGGATTTTGCAGTTCTTTCTCAGTCTGCAAAAATGGATTTATCAGAGGATAATTTTTATGTTATATTTAACATTTCCGAAGGTAAAAGGTATAAGGTTGGTGATATTTCAATTTCATCTGAAATTCCTGATTTGGATACATCTGATTTGAATGAAAAAATACTCCTTAAAACAGGAAAATTTTATGATGAAAATCTTGCAAATAAAAGTATAGTTGATATTGCAAAAAAGATGGGGGAAAACGGTTTTGCCTTTATTGATGTGAATATTGAAAAAAAGCCAAATTCCCAAACTGGTATTGTTGATTTAGTTTTCAAAATTAAAAATTCAAAACGTGCATTTATAAATAAAATTGATGTTAAAAATAATACTCGTACTTATGAACGAGTCATTCGAAAAAATCTTAATTTTGATGAACAAGATATTTATAATTCTGCAAAGATAAAATCATCAGAACAAAAACTTTATGAAACTGGATTTTTTGAAACTGTAAAAATTGTTCCAAAGCCAGTTTTGGGTACACCTGATAAGGTAAATATTGATGTAAACGTTTCCGAAAAATCGACTGGTGAACTTTCTCTTGGTGCAGGTTGGTCAAGTTTGAATAAAGGTTTCCTTGAATTTGGAATAAAGGAAAATAATTTTATGGGAAAGGGGCAAACTCTTGGTTTTACATCAACATTTTCAGGAACGCAAAATAATTTTAGCCTTTCTTTTGTTGAACCATATCTTTTTGATAAGGACTTGATGGGTGGTGTTGATGCTTACTATAGTCAATATAAATATTCTTCGACTTATGGTTATGATATTGATACTGTTGGTTTGGCATTTAAACTCGGTTGGAGTTATAATGATAACCTTTCACATAAGTTTAGGGTGTCCGGTAAAAATGAAAAAATGACTAATATTTCAGACAGTCTTTCATCACAACTTTTGGAAGGTGTGGGTGATTACAATGTCTTTAAACTTGGTCAAACAATTACATATCGTGATCAAACAATTGATTTTGTTAATGATACTCGTCAAGGTTATGTTGTTTCATACTCAACTGATTATGCCGGTTTTGGTGGGGATAAATATTTTATTAAAAATGATATTTCTGCAAAACAGACATTTTCTTTCTGGGATAATGTATGGCAGTTTGGAATTTCTGTATATGCGGGAAAAATCCATGCTTTGAATGGAACAACATTATCTCGAAGTGATAGATATCTTTTGGGTGGTGACAATCTTCGTGGTTTTGAATATGGTGGTATTGGTGCAAGAAGTGCAACTAATGTAAATTATGCGTATGGTGGAAATTGGGAGGTAAACGGAACATTCCAGTTTAATTTCCCAATTGGAATTCCTAAGAAATATAAAATTTCAGGATATATATTCTATGATTGGGGAAAACTTGGTCGTCCGGTTTTGACTGATGATAGTAATGTTCTTTACAGTGATAAAGTAAGAACTTCGGCGGGATATGGAATATCATGGAATTCTCCGATTGGTGCAATTAATGTATCATGGGCTTATCCAATATCATACGAGGAATATGATAAACGCCAACGTTTCCGTTTCTCAATCGGAACTGGATTTTAATACCTATTGATTATTAGATAAAAAGGAATATAATAAATTTAATTTAATAAATAAGGAGAAAATAAATGAAAAAAATATTACTAGCTTCAATTTTATCAACAATGATGTTTGTATCTTCTGCTAATGCAAAGGATGGAATGAATATTGGTATTGCCGATGTTATGAAAATTAACAAGGATGCAAAGGTTATGATTTCTTTGAATAAGCAAAAGGATTCTAAACTTTCTGCTATTCAAACAGAAGTAAATGCAAAACGTAAGGAATTTGAAAAGAAAGAAGAAGAACTTAAAAACAAACAAGCTCTTATGAATAAAGAAGAATTTATAAAGGAACTTCAATCTTTTCAGGCTGATGTTTTAAAATATGATAAGTCCACTGAACAAAAGGTTGCAGGTGTTGAAAAGGGATATGTTGAAGCCTTGAAAACTCTTCAAAAAGATTATCTTGATAGAATTATAAGACAAGTTGGAAAAGAAAAGGGTTTTGACTTAATTATCAATTCACAAACTGCTGTTGCAATAGTTGATGGTTTGGATATTACTGATGCAATTATTGATGCATTAAACAGTGAAATTAAGGAAATAGAGTTAAAAACGAAATAACCTTTTATTATTTACTTGAGTCCCCCTGAATTTTTTGCTATAATATAGTAAACCTAGGGGGATTTTTTATGATTAAAAATTTTAAGTATTTGTTATTGTCATTGTCCTTTATTGGACTTTTTTCTTGTGCATCAAATAATAATATAGATGATGGAAAAAATGAAAATCAATATACTACTGAAGTAGCAGTCTATAACGAAGAAGTTGAAAATACAATTTCTGATGAAGAAAAACAGTATGTCGAAGATTTGCAAACTGAAAATTTGCTTGAATCCATTGAAAATTCTGATTCTAACAAAAATGCTAATGTTCCAGTTTATCAAGCAAGAAAGAAAAATGTAAAAAAGGTTGAAACTAAAAAAATACTTATAAAACCTGTCACAAATGTGACTTCTGCACCGTACAATTTTTCAGATGAAGAAATCAAAGCATTTCTTGAAGATGTAGAAAACAAAGAAGGCGAAGATGAAGGATACGATATAAAAAATATAAAAGTCCTTATGGATAATTATAAAAATATTTTACAAACATCATCTGCCTGCTGTATTTCTAATATGACTGAAAGTTTCAAAGTTAATGGAGTAAGCAGAGAGGATGTTTTGCGTATTTTAATAGATGATCGTGAAAATCTTTCTGCACAGGATAAATGTTTAATCCTTTCCGAAGATGAAATTTTTGATTCTTTTGGCGATGAATATATTGCTGATTTAGTTGTAAAAGCAAGAGAAGTTTGTATTTGCAATAATAAGGATTTTTTAAGGAAAAACTTAAATAATTTCTATCGTATATATAATGCGGATTCCGAATTCTATGACAAATCTCTTATCTATAGATACAAAGATAAATACGGAAGAATTGTT
>JAILLX010000102.1 GCA_024692925.1 bacterium | reverse complement strand
CCCAAAATTCACCATCAACACGGACACGGGAAAATCCTTTTTTTTGAAAATCTTCAAGTTCCGCTTTATGAGTTCCTTTTTTCGCACGAATCACCGGTGACAACAAATAAAGTTTTGTTCCACGTGGAATTTCCAAAATTTTATCGACCATATTTGATACGGTTTGACTTTCGATTGGAAGCCCAGTTTCTGGTGAATATGGAACACCGATTCGAGCCCACAAAAGACGCATATAATCATAAATTTCAGTCACAGTTCCAACAGTAGACCTTGGGTTTTTGCTGGTAGTTTTTTGTTCGATGGAAATTGCTGGTGAAAGACCTTCTATACTATCAACATCTGGTTTTTTCTGAATATCCATAAATTGCCGAGCATACGCAGATAAACTTTCGACATAGCGACGTTGCCCCTCTGCATAAATAGTATCAAAAGCAAGAGAAGATTTACCACTTCCGGAAACGCCAGTAATAACGACCAATTTATCACGTGGAATATCAATATTTATATTCTTTAAATTATGTTCACGTGCACCACGAATCTTTATACTATCCATATTTCACCTCGTATTTATATGATATATATAGTACAAATTTGAATCTATTTCAAGAACGAAAATAAAACAAAAAATGGGAGGTATGAAACCTCCCAAAAGGAAAAAAAGAATGATGAAAACTATTAGTTATTTAACTTACCAGCAAAGTTAGGTAAAAGTTTATCCAAATAACCAAGACATGTACTACATGTCAATGTTCCTTTGTACGTAGCATAAGAATTAGTTGTATCATTTGATGTTCTTCCAGTACTTGCAGCATTAGTACGAGCTGTTGGAGAAGTATATAATGCAATATCCAAAGTAGGTTTTCTTAATTGAGCTAACAAACTATCCAAAGTATTATATCCTCTATCAATAAGTTCACTTATAATAGCGCTACAACTATTTTCCATAGTTTCGCAACTTGCACAAGCACGAACATTCAAATCATGAGATGAGGTTTCTTCATAAGAATTTGCACCAGTAGGTAAATAAACTTTATATTTTGTATAAAGAGTATTTCCTGAATTATCCTTTGTCCTTCTTATAAGACCATCGGAACAAACAACATTTCTTGCAGTATAAACACCTGTTGGTTTCGTAGTTTCAGTAAACATACCACATGGAAGAACTACACCTGTACCTTTTTTATCTGCATCAGTTATATCCGATAAATTATAAGTAGCTTTGCTACTATTATCTATCAAACCTTTACTTCCATCTTTTGGTAAAGAAGAATAATTAAAGTTAGGGTCTAAACCACCATTTTTATCTGTCCAACTTTGAACACTAAGAACAGCTTCCGTATTGTTATGCAAATTACCTGTCGATACACCACTTACAGTTTCAGGTTTAACCTTCACACGCATACGGTAAGCATAATTACCATTAGCTTTTTTGTCTCTAGCATACTGATTCTCTTCATCTACTGATTCAGTATAAGCTATTTTCGTTCTTGCACCAAAATATGATGCTGCAGCATTAGGATCGTTTGCTAAATTTTTAAAATTTTCTAAATTAAATCCTTCAAATGCAACAATAGGATATGATGGTGACCAACATCCACCCATTTTACCAAGTTCACATTCACAAGGATATTTATCACTTGTTGAGTCAATAGTTGAACAATCATCATAATCCTCTTTATTTACAGTCTGCCAAAAACGATAAAATTTACCATTTGTTCCAAGATTATAAACAACACTAGCTTGAGGTTCCAAATATCCTTCTGCATTACAACTAAATCCTGCAGGAATTTCTTTATCTGGACAATTTGTATTATCACCTGCACCTGAACGAGCGGTACATTTACCATTTGATCCGTCGCAAGATACAATTGTACCATTCTTATATTGGAAATCTTCACCAACAACGGAAGTTCCCCATCCCAAATCAGAATCCAAAAGAGTATTACCTGTACTTTTTAAACCAGTTGCATTTTTTGATGCAGTAATAGCAGTAGTCATATTTGTAGCAGGAAGTACTGAATTAGCAGAGTTGTTTATATCCCCCTGTGTCACAGTTTTTTCAGAAACATCTTTTCCGGTATTTGTATCATCAGCATAAGATACTGTGCTTAAAATTCCACTAAAAATGATGGCAAGTATAGATATTTTTTTAGTCATATTACCCTCTCCTTATTTATTATCTACTTCATATTAATGCATTTTTTATTTATTTTCAACAAAAATTATTTGAATAAGGGGTTGAAATTATTTTTTTTCATCACTATATGAAAATTTGTAAAAAAATTAAACTTAATAAAAGGAGTTAAAAATGTCTAAAGTTATTGGTATTGATTTGGGTACAACAAATTCTTGTTTTGCCTATATGGATGGTGGCGAGGCAAAAGTTATTGAAAATAGCGAAGGAAAAAGAACTACACCTTCTGTTGTTGGTATAAATGAAAATGAAATTTTGGTTGGAAGTTCCGCAAGAAACCAAGCTATTATTCACCCAGAAAGCACTATTTATGCTGTAAAAAGACTTATGGGTCGTAGATTTGATGATAAAATGGTTGTAAGGGATAGAGAACTTGTTCCTTATAACATTGTAAAGGCAGATAATGGCGATGCATGGGTTGAAGTTAATGGTAAAAAATATTCTCCATCACAAATTTCTGCATATATTCTTTCTAAAATTAAAAAGGATGCTGAGGCTTACCTTGGTGAAACTGTAACAGAAGCTGTTATTACTGTTCCTGCATATTTTAATGATTCACAACGTCAAGCAACAAAGGATGCAGGTAAAATTGCTGGACTTAATGTTCTTCGTATTATAAATGAACCTACTGCCGCAGCTTTGGCTTATGGTTTGGATAAGAAAAAATCAGGTACAATAGTTGTTTATGATCTTGGTGGTGGTACATTCGATGTTTCCGTCCTTGAAATCGGTGATGGCGTTTTCGAAGTAAAATCAACAAACGGTGATACATTCCTTGGTGGTGAAGATTTCGATAACAGAATCATTGATTTCTTAGCTGAAGAATTTAAAAAGGAAAACAACGGCATTGATTTAAAGGATGATAAACTTGCATTGCAAAGATTAAAGGATGCTGCAGAAAAGGCAAAAATTGAACTTTCAACTGCTATGCAAACTGATATTAATCTTCCATTTATCACAGCCGATGCAACAGGTCCAAAACATTTGAATGTAAAACTTACACGTGCAAAACTTGAATCATTGGTACAAGATTTGATTGAAAGAACTTTGGAACCATGTAAAAAGGCTTTGGCTGATGCCGGACTTGATAAATCAAAAATTGATGAAGTTGTTTTGGTTGGTGGACAAACACGTATGCCAAAGGTTCAAGAAGTTGTTAAGGAATTCTTTGGTCGTGAACCACATAAGGGTGTAAATCCTGATGAAGTTGTTGCTGTTGGTGCTGCTATTCAGGGTGGTGTTTTAAAGGGTGATGTTAAGGATGTGTTGCTTCTTGATGTGACACCACTTTCACTTGGTATTGAAACACTTGGTGGTATTTTCACAAGATTGATTGATAGAAATACAACTATCCCAACAAAGAAATCCCAAGTATTTTCAACAGCCGAAGATGGTCAAACTGCCGTATCAATCCGCGTATTCCAGGGCGAAAGAGAAATGGCACAAGACAATAAACTTCTTGGGGCATTTGACTTGATTGGTATTCCTGCTGCTCCTCGTGGTGTTCCACAAATCGAAGTAACATTTGATATTGATGCGAACGGTATTACTCATGTTTCTGCAAAGGATAAAGGAACTGGTAAGGAACAAACAATCAGTATTAAATCTGATGGTGGTTTAAGTGATGAAGAAATTGAAAAAATGGTTAAAGAAGCCGAGGCAAATTCTGCTGAAGATAAAAAGAAAAAGGAAAGAATCGAAGCTGTTAACCAGGCCGAATCACTTGCTCATCAAACAGAAAAGAACTTAAAAGATTTTGGTGACAAAGTTGATGATGCGACAAAGACTGCTTTGGAAACATCAATAAAAGAAGTTCGTGATGTTATTGCAAAAGAAGATTCTACAACCGAAGAGATTAAAGCAAAAACCGAAGCTTTGACTCAGGCTGCAATGAAACTTGGTGAACTTATGTATAAACAACAACAAACTGCTGGTGCACAAGCTGGTACAGAAGCCGGAGCAGAAGCAAAAACTGAAAATGGTGAAAAAGTTGTTGATGCAGAGTTCGAAGATAAAAAATAATAAATATTTTCCTTCTTAAAAAATCCCCCAGTTTTGCTGGGGGTGTTTTTTATTTACATGTAGCAGAATTAGAAACACTAATATTTGTACCATCATTTGTCCTAACCTCATTACCTGCAGGGGAATATGTAGTTCCATCTGAATAAATAATTTGTGAAATAAAACTTCCTGAGCAAGAAATAGTTGTTTTACATGAAGTAGGAGACCTACAATCGGCATTAGGACCAGGAGCTGAAACACTAATATGTTGAGAAGCTGAAACTGTTTGACCAAAAAGAATTTGAAAACTCTTTGTTTCTCCTTTACAACCACTACCATTTCCTGAAGAGAAGAATGTTTCAAATACAGTACATGTTTTTATTACACACGAATTACCACTTTTCTTGTATCCAGTATTACAGATACAATCATCGATAGATTTTGCCCCTGCCGATGAAGTAGAATTCGCTTGGCATGCAGTACAACTTATTGAACCTGCGGATGAGTATGTTCCCGCTGAACAAGTTTTACATCCGTGGATTCCGTCACTGTAGGTACCGGCTGGACACGCCTTACAATTGAACCATTTTTGAGCTTGGGCGTTGGCTGAAACCCCTAAAATAAACGCCGTCGAAATGAAATATTTAAGTTTCATGTTTTCCTCCTTTATTAAACATTTTTT
>JAILLX010000087.1 GCA_024692925.1 bacterium | reverse complement strand
TTTTATAATTAATTATTGACAAAAAATATTTTATAGTATAAATTTTAAGTATAAATATATTAAAAAGGGCTTTGAAAATGAAAAATTTTTTCGATAAATCAAAAATTTATAATTACATAACTGCCGGTTTGTTTTTAATTACTGCTGTGTTATTTATTAAAAGTATGGCATATTTTGTATGGAATTTTGATATATTTAGTCGTAAACAACTTTTTACATTTATAAAATATATATTTAACGGCAAAACATTTTCTTCTGGAAAACAATTGTCCTTTTTGATTACATTTATCGGTGCCTGCCTTGTTGCGACAAGTGGTGTACTTATTGCTATGCAACTTAAATTTCAAAAAGAAGAAGATGTTAAAGAAACTCCTGAATCAGAAGATACTGAAGTTGCAAAAGAAAATACTCCTGTTAATACAACAGAAAATACTAATACTCCTGTAATAACTCAAACTCAAGTTATTGAAGAAGTTCCAAACAAGTTTGCAATGTATAATAATCCTCAGAATAATGAAATTATTGAAGAAAAAACTGAAATCCTACCAAACAATGATATGAAAGAGGAAGAAGAAAGAATAAGACTTCAAAACAAAATAAAAGAAATTATGCGAAGAATGAAAGAAAAGCAAGAAGTAGAAGACGAAGAACCTGTAAAAAATGAAAAAACTTCGGAAAAACTTCTTTCAAAGGTAGAATTTCCTCAAAAAATAAAAGCAGAAAGAATTGATATGAATTTCAAAAATATCTCAGAAGAAGAAAATGCAAAGATGGAAAGATCTTTGATTTCTGCGGGATTTAAACTTTTGAGTGAAATAAGAATTGGTTCAACAGGAATTGATTACCTTGGTGTTGCAAAGGATAAATTAGTTGTTGTTCAACTTGATACAACAGATGGTAATTGGTTTGCATCAGAAGATAAGGTCGAAGGAAATGAAACTCCGGTTTGGTTCAGTGAAGGCGGAAACAAAATTTCACCTGTTTCCCGTGCATTAGAAGCAAAGTCAGATATACAGAATATATTAAAAGATACAATTATTGATATGCCAATAGAAACTGTTGCATGTCTTACAAACAGTAATATTGTAAATTATTCTGAATACGAAGAAAAATGGAATGAAATGGGGGTAAAGGTCGTAAAACTTTATGAACCTGAAAACGAAGAATCATTTGAAGAAATGAAATCTTTGTCTGATGTTTATCCAATAAATAGTCAGGAAGAAATCGCCGAAGAAAATATGGCTAAAATAATTTCTGCATTAGAAAAAGCCGAAATTCCAGAGTAATACTTTTTAGGATTTAAAAGATAACTTTACTTTTTGAAAAATATTTTATATAGTATTCCAATACTATAAGTAGAAAAGTTTTAATATTAAATGAAAAGGAAATAAAATGTTTAAAAAAAGAAAAGATGTTAACACTTTGGTTAATGAATTAGTTGGTCTTTTAAATCAACATAATCTTTCTGAAATTGAATACGAAAGAAATGGTCAAAGAATAAGAATTTCAAATGCAAAAGGTGGGGCAATTATTGCTGGGGGTGTTATGCCTTCTGCTCCTGTTGCATCAACTCCGGTAAGTACAACAAATACTGCTTCGGCTCCTGATTATTCAAATGCATTCAAATCACCAATGGTTGGTGTTGTTTATATGAAACCTGAACCATCTGCAAAGGAATTTGTTGTAGAAGGTCAATCTGTTAAAAAAGGTGATACTCTTTGCCTTATCGAAGCAATGAAAACATTTAATCCTGTTAAATCTCCTAAAGACGGTGTTATTAAAAAGATACTTGTAAAAGATTCTGAAACCGTTGAATATGAACAACCTTTGTTCGTTATTGAATAAGAAAGGAATAATATGTTTAAAAAAATTCTTATTGCAAACCGCGGTGAGATAGCTTTGCGTGTTATTCGTGCCTGCCGTGAAATGGGCATTAAAACTGTTGCTGTGCATTCGACCGCTGATAATGATGCAATGTATGTAAAAATGGCTGATGAGTCCGTATGTATTGGACCTGCATCATCAGCAGAATCTTATCTTAAAATGTCAGCAATTATCTCGGCTGCAGTTGTGACAAATGCTGATGCAGTTCACCCTGGATATGGATTTTTATCTGAAAATGCAGAATTCGCCGAAATGTTAGAGGCTCATGGTATCGAATTTATCGGACCAACACCTGAACATATTCGCCGTATGGGTGATAAGGTTGAAGCAAAACGCACTGCGATTGAACTTGGTATCCCTGTTGTTCCAGGAAGTAAGGGTGCATTAAACACAATAACTGATGCCCTTAAAACCGCAAAGGAAATTGGATATCCTGTTATTGTAAAGGCTGCGTCTGGTGGTGGTGGCCGTGGTATGAAAATTGCATTTAATGATGAAGAGCTTAAGGCTCAATTCCCTATTGCTAGAAGTGAAGCAAAGGTTGCCTTTGGTGATGATAGGGTTTATATGGAAAAATATCTTGTTAACCCAAAACATATTGAGATACAGCTTATCGGTGATAAATTTGGTAATGTTGTAACTTTGGGTGAACGTGATTGCTCTATGCAAAGAAAGAATCAAAAGATTATTGAGGAAGCTCCTGCATCAATCCTTACAAAAAAACAAAGTCAGGATATTCAAACTATTGTTCGCAAAGCAATGGAAAAATTGAAATATCGTGGTGCTGGTACTATTGAATTTTTGTTTGAAAACGGCAAATTCTATTTCATGGAAATGAATACAAGACTTCAGGTGGAACATCCTGTGACTGAGCAGGTTTACGAAGTTGATTTGGTTCGTGAACAAATTCGTGTTGCCGAAGGACAAAAACTTTCTTTCAAACAAGAAGATATTTATCCACATTGTCATGCGTTGGAATGCCGAATCAATGCCGAAGATCCGGAAACATTTGTACCATTCCCTGGAACAGTAAAGTATTATCATGCTCCTGGTGGACTTGGTGTTCGTGTTGATAGTGGTCTTTACTCTGGATATAAAATTCCATCATGTTATGATAGTATGATTGCAAAGGTCATTACTTTTGCCCCTACTCGTGATGGTGCGATTACAAAAATGTACTATGCACTTTCCGAAATGATTGTTGACGGGGTTAAAACTTCGATTCCTTTACAACAGGAACTTTTGATGCAAAAGGAATTTAAGGATGGAACTTATCCAATACACTGGCTTCAGGATTATATTGCCGAAAAATCAAAGGCAAAGGAAGAAGTGGTTGAGGAAAAGCCAACCGTTAAAAAGAAAAAATCAATCATAAAAAGAAAGAAATAAAATTTCCCCCTTTTGGGGGATTTTTTATTATAAAAGTCTTGCATTTTCAAAAAGTTCTGTTATACTTTTTCCAAGTTTTTAAGAACTTTTCATAAAATTTTTAGAAACAATTTGCTCGAAAAGGGGGTGAAATTATGGTTAAAGTTCTTGTACGTGATAATAATGTTGAACAAGCTCTTCGCGTTCTTAAGAAAAAAGGACAAAAGGAAGGACTTCTTCGTGAAATCAAAGAAAGAAGATACTTTGAAACTGGTACTGCTGCAAAAAAACGTATGAAAAATGAAGCTGTACGTCGTGAAAGAAAAAGAATTTCAAAGGAAAGACAAATCCTTGGTTTCTAATTGATTCTTTTGAAAAAAATTAACCCCCAGTTTTGCTGGGGGTGTTTTTTATTTACATGTAACAGAATTAGAAACATTAATACCTTTATCATCATCTGTTGTACCACTCCTATTTTCTTCAGGGTAATATGTAGTTCCATTTGAATAAATAATTCCTGAAATAATACTTCCTGAACAAGAAACAGATAATTTAGTTTTAAAAGATGTAAAATAGATATCAGGAACAATAGCTACACTAACATGGTAAGAAGCTGAAATTTTTTTACCAAAAGGAATTTGAAAGGTTCTCATTGTTCCAACACAACTATTATTATCATCTGAAGAGAAGACTCTTTCAAGTACAGTACATGTTTTTATTACACACGAATTACCACTTTTCTCGTATCCAGTATTACAAATACAATCATCGATTGATTTTGCCCCTGCCGATGAAGTAGAATTCGCTGGGCATGCCTTGCAACTTGTCTGTCCGCCCAAATTTTGGTACTGACCTGCAGGGCATGGTGTGCAGGATTTTGAAGTTCCACCTGCGGAGTAAGTTCCGGCTGGGCAACTTTTACACATATAAATAGATTGTTGTCCTTGTGCGTTGGTTGGTATTCCTGCCAAGACAAGGGCAGAAGTCGAAATTAAATGCTTTAGTTTCATGTTTTTCCTCCTTAAATTAAACATTCTTTTTCTTGAGGGGTCGCAACTCCTCGTTCGAAGGGCTAATCCTCCGTAATCCGAAGAACCACACCTCCGTCATCCTGAACTTGATTCAGGATCTTTTCGGGCTTTTAATTTCGTGACTTTCATGCTTACTCGAGGCTTTAAGGTGGGCGGAGAAAAGCATGAAAACCTCCACCCATTCAAGGGTTTGATTTTGACGTAGGTCTGCGAATCTTTACGACCCGCCCGTAGCCCACAGAAAACCTTGGTTCCTCGCCTATAGCATAAACAAAAAACCACCGATAAAATGATGTGATCAAAAAATAATTTTTTGATAAGTTGAGGTCGGAGAAATTACTCTGTAAAAACAAATGGTTAAATAATACTTGTTGCAAAAAAAATTGAAACAGGATATACTAATCAAAAAAAGGGTGGTTTTTTGTTTACGGTGTTGCCCGAAAATCCAGCCTCTCCGCACTCTACATTCCCACAGGTAAATTTTTCGATAACGCTTCAAAATCGAAGCCTTGAAAAAAAAATCTCAGATAAAATCTGAGATAATACAAAAACCATTCCTAAGAGGAAGAACATGAAAAACAAATTTTTGGAGCGGGCAATGGGGCTCGAACCCACGACCTCAACCTTGGCAAGGTTGCGCTCTAGCCAACTGAGCTACGCCCGCAATATATTTCAAGTATTATAGATATATTTTAAATTAAATCAAGCACTTTTTTATTTTTTTTGAAAATATTTCTATAAATGTTTTTCCCATTCATCTAAAATAAGGGGTGTTATCTTTACAATATCGCCATTTTCATCGTATGTATAACGCTTTTTTACATACTTTCCAGCCATAATTTCAGGTAGATAATCTTGGTCCCCCTTACGCATTTTTTCAAATGGGATAGTGGCAATATCCTGCCAAAAAACTTCGACTTCACCTTCACGAGCATGCACATCACCATGAAATTTTGTGCTTTTATAGATAGTCACATTATAATCCATAGGGACAAATTCAACATAGCCGACACGTTTTGGATTTTCAATAGTAAGACCAGTTTCTTCAAATGTTTCACGACGAACACAATCATCCATTGTTTCGCCTTCCTCCATTTTTCCACCACAGAAATTAATATACCCTTTGTTTATGCCACGTAGGTGCTTAATCATTAAAAATTTGTGATTTTTTGTATCTTCGATTATAGATAAAGAAGCTTGTTTTACCATAATAGACCTCCACTTCTTAAAAAAAATGGTGGGAATTGATGGACTCGAACCAACGACCGACCCGTTATGAGCGGGTAGCTCTAACCAACTGAGCTAAATTCCCACAAAGTATGCCTTATTATAAATCATATTTTATAAAAAGCAAATAAAATTTTAACACATAAATCAAAGATGTAATTATTGTTTGTATATTCAAAAACTTACTTTTCTATGTGTAAAAATAATCTATGGACTTTTTAATATAAGTTGTTTATAATGAGGGCAAAAATAGGAATTTATACTATGAAAAATAAAAGAAATTTTAAAATTTTTGGTTGTAATGATATGTTTTCATTTGAAAAGAAACAAAGGTTTTTGAAAAGACTTTTGACTTTTTTATTTGGTATTAAGGTTGAAGGTTTAGAAAATCTTAAAAAGGCTGGTGATAAGGTTTTAATCATTCCAAACCATACATCATATCTTGATGGACTTTTAATTGCATTATTTGTTAATAAAAGAATCACATTTTCAGTGACAGATAGACTTGCTGATAAATGGTGGATAAAGTTTTTCACATCGTTGATGGATTCAAGATTTTTGGATCCTGATAATCCATTGTCAATTAAAACTATGGTGAACGAACTTAATAATAATAAGACTTGTATGATTTTCACACTTGCGAATATGTTTGGTGGAAGTTCACAAATGAAGTTTTATGAGCCTGCTGCACTTATGGCTCAAAAATCCGGAGCTAGTGTAGTTCCAGTACAAATTTTAGGTTTGGAACATTCCGCATATTCAAGACTTAAAAGAAAATCTTTGTTTAAACTTTTCCCAAAGGTAAAGATTATTTTTAAGGAGCCTATTTCATTTAGTGATGATAAAAATTTAACATTTAAGGATGCAAGAACAAAATCTACATCTAAACTTCATGATATTTTAGCTGATTTAAAGTTTGAAGCAAAAAATTGCAACAAGACTTTACTTGATGCAACAATTGATACAATGAAACTTGTTGGAAGAAAAAAGATAATGCTTGAGGATGCATCAAGGAAACCTATGAGTTTTGGTGAAATATTCCTTAAAAGTTTTATTATTGGAAGATATTTGAATCGCCGTGCTCCAAACGAAAAAAATATTGGTATAGTACTTCCTACATCTTCGGTTTGTACATTATCACTTCTTGGACTTCATGCATATGGCAAAGTTCCTGCAATGCTTAACTTTACAACAAGCCCAATGCAAGTTTTATCAACTTGTGAAACTGCGGGTCTTAAGTATGTTGTCACTGCACATAAGGTTGTGGAAGTTGCCCATCTTGAATCTTTGATTGATGACATAAGGTCACAAGGCATTGAAATAATTTATTTGGAAGATATGAAAACAGGTGTTGGACTTTTGGATAAAATTTGTGGTGTATTTGCAATGCTTTTCCCAAAGACAGCATATAAACTTACTGCACCTTATGCAAAGCCAACTGATCCTGCGGTTATACTTTTTACTTCTGGTTCCGAAGGAAAGCCAAAGGGGGTACAACTTTCCCATAAAAATATTCTTGCAAATATTTATCAGCTTACAACAAAGTTTGATGTTATTGAAGATGATGTTATGCTTAATTGTCTTCCTATGTTCCATTCATTTGGATTTACGGCGGGAACATTTACACCTCTTGTTTTAGGGTTTAAACTTGCAGCCTACACAAGTCCACTTCATTATAAGGCAATACCTGGATTTTGTAGTTCTATGCAGGCAACAATTTTCTTTGCTACTGATACATTCCTTGCAAATTATGCAAAGTTTGCAAATCCATACGATTTTAACAGTATAAGAATTTTGGCTGCTGGTGCGGAAAAGGTTAAACCTGAAACAAAAAGAATTTGGCTTGAAAAATTTGGGGTAAGAATTTTGGAAGGATACGGTGCAACTGAATGTGCTCCTATTATTGCCGTAAACAATTATCTTTATAACAAACCTGGTTCCGTTGGTCGTCTTATGACTGGAATGCAATATAAGTTAAAGGAAATTCCTGGAATAAAAGAGGGTAAAGAACTTATCCTTAAAGGTCCAAATGTTATGTGCGGATATTTGGATTCGAAAAAGGTTAAGGGGCTTGTCCAACCAGAGGATGGCTGGTACGATACTGGTGATATTGTCGAGGTTGACGAGGACGGATATGTATTCTTAAAAGGTCGTTCAAAACGATTTGCAAAAATTGCCGGTGAAATGGTGTCCTTGCTTGCTGTTGAAATAATTATTCAAAGGGAATTCCCTGGGTTTATAAATGCTATTGTTGCAGTTCCTGATGATAAAAAGGGTGAACAACTTGTTTTGATTACTAACTGTCCTGATATTACAAAGGAAAAACTTTTGAATATCTTTGATGGTAGGGAAATTACAAAACTTGCTATTCCAAAGGAAATTTTATTTATGGAAGAACCTCCGGTTTTAAGTACTGGAAAGTTCGATTATGTTAATGCTAAAGAATTGGTTATGGAAAAGTTTAATATCAATGGATAATTTTTCCTATTGATTTATTAGGTATAAAAATTTAAACTTTTAATATAATTGGAATATGGAGGTTTTTATGCCAAAAAAAATTACAAAAGTCGTTGATGAACACGAAAATATGGAACCAGTTTTTTCGCAAAAGAAAAGCAATGTTATAATGATTTTGCTTATTGCTATTGCAATTTTTGTTGTTGCATATATTGGTATTGGTATAGTAAAACGTGAACGTGAAAGACAAAGAATTGATGCAATAGTAAGTTCTATTCAAAACGAGATTTATTTGAAACAATGCCATCTTGATAAAATGTATTGTTGTGGATACAAGGATAAGGAGGCGTGTGAAAAATGGGCAAAGGCAAATTGCAGTGAAGAAGATGGTTCGTTGGAAATAAACTGTAATACAAAATTTTAAAAAATCCCTCCGGTTGGAGGGTATTTTTTATTGAACTATTTCGGTTTGTGGCTTTGCAGGTGCCTTAAGCAGATTTTCGAAAAAATCACCAACTTCCTTTATAGGTTGAAGTGGTTTCGAAAGTGCAATTTTCAAAACTTCATCCGCAGTTTTAACAGGGATAATTTTTAAACCATCCTTTACCACCTGTGGAATTTCTTCTAAATCCTTAACATTTTCAAAAGGAATTGCCACAGTTTTAATTCCACCACGAAGTGCCGCCAAAAGTTTTTCCTTTAATCCACCAATCGGAAGCACACGACCACGAAGTGTAATTTCTCCAGTCATCGCCACATCCTTTTTAACCGGAATTTCGGTTAAGGTTGAAACAATAGATGTCATCATTGCGATACCTGCGGATGGTCCATCCTTTGGTGTTGCACCCTCTGGTACATGAATATGAATATCAATTTTATCCCAAATTTTCGAGTTTATTCCGAACTGTGCCGAATGGGAACGAACAAATGATTTCGCAGTTTCAATTGATTCCTTCATTACATCACCAAGTTTTCCGGTAAACACAGCCAACCCCTTACCAGCCATAACAGCAGATTCTATTTGTAAAAGTTCACCGCCAACCTCTGTCCATGCAAGACCGGTCACTGTACCAACACAATCCTTGTCTTCTGATTTACCAAAATCAAACCTTTTTACACCCAAAAATTCAGTAATATTATCAGAGGTAATTTTTATTATTTTATCATTCTGAAGTTTTGTGTTTTCTTCTTTAAGTTCGAAAAGATTATTTTCAGTTTCAACCTTTTCCCCGATTTTTCTTAAAGATTTTCTCATTAATTTATCAATTTGACGCTCCAATCCACGGACACCAGATTCACGGGTGTAATAACGAACAATATCTTTTATTGCACCATCAGAAATTGAAATTTCCGACTTATCCAACCCATTTTTAATAAGGGTTTTAGGAATAATATGACGCTTTGCAATTTCAATTTTTTCATCTTCTGTATAACCAGAAAGTTCAATTACTTCCATCCTGTCAAGAAGTGGTCGAGGAATGTTATAACTGTTTGCCGTAGCAATAAACATAACATTTGAAAGGTCATAATCTAAATCCAAATAGTGATCGTTGAATGTGGAGTTTTGTTCAGGATCCAAAACTTCTAACATCGCACTTGCAGGATCACCACGATAATCATTTCCCATCTTATCAATTTCATCAAGCATAATAAGTGGGTTATTGACCCCAGCCTTTTTCATAGTAGAAAGTATTTTTCCACACTGTGCCCCGATATAGGTTCTTCTGTGGCCACGAATTTCCGCCTCGTCATGAACACCGCCAAGGGAAAGTTTTTCAAATACACGACCAGTAGCCTTTGCAATCGCACGACCAAGTGATGTTTTACCAACACCCGGAGGTCCCATAAAGCAAAGTATTGTTCCCTTTGAACATCCGACACGTTTTTGTACTGCCAAAAATTCCAAAATTCGTTCCTTTACTTTTTCCAAGGCATAATGTTCTTCATCCAAAATCTTTTCGGCATCAGAAATAGATTTATCAAGTTCGGATTTTTTTGCCCATGGAAGGGATACAAGCAATTCCAAGTAATTTCTTATAATAGAATATTCCGGTGATTGCGGTGACATATTTTTAAGTTTTTTGATTTCAGATTTTGCCTTTAAATATGCTTCCTTTGAAAGTCCGACTTTATCAATTTTCTTTTCCAAATCATCATAATCTTCGCCATCATCACCAAGTTCTTTTTGAATAGCTTTCATTTGTTCAGAAAGATAAAATTCACGTTGATTTTTATCAATGGATTGTTTTACACGGGAACGAATTCTTCTATCCATTTTCATAAAATCAAGTTCTGTTTCAATTGCAGTATAAAGTTTTTCTAATTTTTCAGTAATACTGAATGCTTCCAAAATTTCCTGTTTTTTTTCAACTTTGATATTCATACTCATAACAATAGTATCAAGGAGGAGAATTGGGCTTTCTATTGTTTCAATACCACTTACATTTTCAATAATAATATCTTTGTTAAATTTTATATATCTTGAAAAACTATTACGAACAGATTTTGTAAGAATTTCAATATCATTATTATTTTCAAAATTTAAATCTTCTGGAACGTATTCAATAGTTGTAGCCCAGTAAGGTTTTGAAATATTAAAACTTGTAATTTTTACCTTTGATGTTGCTTCGACAAGTAATTTAACAGTATTATCCTGTAAACGAAGCATTTGGATAATATTTGCCTTTACACCTACATCAAATAAATCTTCACGTTTAGGATTGTTTACCAAGGCATCCTTTTGTGCGACAAGGATAATTTGCTTTCCTTGTTTCATAGCTTCTTCTACTGTTGCAATAGATTTTCCACGACCAATAAATATTGGGATAATCATACTTGGGAAAATAACAATATCACGAAGTGGAAGCAAACAATATTCCTTTTCGTTTACATTTTCAACAGAAGAAGTTTCTGTTTCTTTGATTGTGTCTTCTTTGATTTCAACCATAACATTATCCTTTTAATTTCATTTTTAGGAATTGTAGCAAAAAACTTGATAACAAGTCAAGCAGAGTATATATAGTAATAAACTTTTAAAATTTCAAGATGCTATTCCGAAACAAGAAGGATAAATGTTCTTGGGTTAACAACTATTGATGTAGATTTCAATTTTGTTTCTTTATTATACTCTGATGTATCAAAAACCACCTTCCAATTTTTATACGGAGGTTTTGGCATTGGAATAATACAACTGTACTTTTTTGTATCAGCATTCATTATAACAAAAAAGTTTTTATCCGGTGTTGCATTTCCTTCTTTATCTAAATGGAAATTATCACCGGCTTCACCTGAAATTTTGAATACCAAAGTTTTATTTTTAGGATTATGCCAATCATCAGTTGTCATTTCCTTTCCCGCAGGTGTAAACCATGTTATATCTTTATTCCTTGTCCCAGGAATGCGTTGCCCCTTAAAAAATTTTGAACGACGAAAGACAATATGTTTTTTTCTTATTTCAATTACTTTTTTTACAAAGTCAAATATTTCCTTGTTCTTTTCCAATAGCGACCAATCAATCCAACTTATTTTATTATCCTGACAATAGGCATTATTGTTTCCATTTTGTGTGCGTTTTATTTCATCACCACCAAGTATCATAGGAAGCCCCTGTGAAAGCAAAATAGTAGCAAAAAAGTTTTTAATTTGTCTGTTTCTGATGGTATTTATTTTTTGATTATCAGTTTTACCTTCAACACCGTAATTATAGCTATCATTATTATTTTCACCATCATGATTTTCTTCACCATTTGCTTCGTTATGTTTGTAATCATAAGAAACCAAATCATTCATAGTAAATCCATCATGTGCAGTCACAAAGTTTACTGTGGACCATGGACGTCTTCCAAATTTATCAAAAAGTTCAGATGATCCAGTAAATCTTGTCGCCATATCGCCAATTTGCCCATCATCACCACGCCAAAAACGACGGGTAGTATCACGGAATTTTCCGTTCCATTCACTCCATCCCGCAGGGAAATTTCCGACCTGATATCCACCAAGTCCAATATCCCATGGTTCAGCAATTCTTTTCACCTTTTGAAGTATTGGATCTTGTGCCATTGCATCATAAAAATCAGATTCCGTTTTAAATCCATAATCATTTCGACCAAGTGATACAGCCAAATCAAAACGAAAACCATCAATTTTCATATCGGTTGACCAATAACGAAGACTATCCATCGCCATTTGAACAACCCTTGTATTATCAAAATTTAATGTATTACCACATCCAGTTGTATCATCATAATATCTTGGATTATCCTTTACCAACCTGTAATAATAAGCATTATCAATACCACGAAAAGAAAATGTTGGGCCAAGGTGGTTTCCCTCGGGCGTATGGTTGTAAACCACATCCATAATAATTTCCAATCCCGCAGCATGATATGCATCAACCATAGCTTTGAATTCGTTTATATTCTTTGATGCAAGGTAGGCTGGTTCAGGTGTAAAAAAGTTTGCCGTATTATAACCCCAATAGTTATAAAGTCCCTTTCTTTCAGGTATTGAACCAAGGAAAAATGCCTGTATCGGTAAAAGTTCAATTGCTGTGACCCCAAGGTTTTTAAAATAATTTATTACATTTTTATTTGCCAAACCTTCGAATGTTCCACGATATTTTTCTGGAACTTTTTTATTTAATTTTGTTGCACCTTTTACGTGGACTTCATAGACAACAGAATTACTTCTTCGTATTTCAGGTTTTCTTTCATTTTGCCATTTATAGGTATCATCTGTCACAACACATTTTGGCATATATTTTGCACTATCTCTTTCATCAAAAGACAAATCTTTTTGTGGATTTCGAATTTGATATGCAAACAAAGCACTGGACCAAACAATTTTTCCATATAGTGCCTTTGCATATGGATCAAGAAGAAGTTTATTTCCATTAAATCTGTGTCCACGTTCCGGAGCATATTCACCATAAACACGATATCCGTAAAGTTGCCCTGGTTTAATACCTTCTATATAACAATGCCAAACTTCATCAGTATATTCAACAAGCTCAATCCTATATGTTTCGGTTTTGCCCTTTGCATCAAAAAGACAAAGTTCAACTTTTTCAGCATTTCGTGAAAACAGAGCAAAATTTGTTCCTCTGCCATCATAGGTTGCACCCAAAGGGTATGCTCTGCCTGGTAAAATTTTAAGTTTTGACATAAAGATATTCCTTATATTAATTAAGTACTATTATATCAAAATTTTTATAATGAGTAAATAGGAAATAAAATTTATTACAAACCATTTTTAATATCTAAATAGGTTTCATACTTTACATTAAAATCATATTCCATTTGTTGTAATTGTTGAAGTTGTCGTTCCAAATCCTTTATTTCAGATGGTTGATAACCATTTTCAGCCGAAGATTCGAAACTTCCTTCTACAACTGGTTTGCTTAATTTTTCAAATGTTTCAATTTCTGTTCCTGACATATCGCTTTTTACAATGGATTTTATTTCAGAAAAATTACTTGTCGTTGGAAGAAGCGAAGAAATAAACATTGATGAAACTTTTAATATTGGTTTTGATTTTGCCTCTGTGACCCAATCAGGACGTCTGTTTGGATTAGGCATAAACCATAATATTACAATATATGCAACTGCCATTACTAAAATACCACGAAAAAATCCAAAAAGAAAACCAAGCGATTTATCAATACTTCCAAAGTTAGTTTTATGTAATTTATCAGAAAAAGTTTTATTTATAAATGAAAGTACCATAATCAAAACTACGAAAACAGAAATATATGCCGACATAGCAGAAAACATCGAACTTGACCCAAAAATTTCAGCAAATTTTGGTTCAACAAAAGGAAACGTATATTTTGTTAAAAAAATAGTACCAATCCAAGCAGCAATAGAAACAGATTCCTGTATAAATCCTCCATTATATGCAAAAACAGATGATAAAAGTACTACTGCTACAAATACGAAATCTAAAAAAGTAAACATCTTATTTCCTCTGGGCTATATTGTATCAAAATTTTGATATACATTCAAGAAAATAAAATCTATTTCATAAACATATTAACAACATCTTGGATATGACCCACTTCGATAATTTTTACATTATCCGGAGCTGTATACTTTTTCTTCATACTTTTTGGAAGAAGTATTTTTTTAAAACCAAGTTTTACAGCTTCTTTTATTCTTTGCTCTGTAAAACTTACACCACGAATTTCACCCGAAAGTCCTATCTCTCCAAATATTGCCATATCCGCAGGTGCAGGAACATTATTTTTTGATGACATCAATGCAACAGCCACAGCCAAATCACCTGCTGGTTCGGTAATTTTTAATCCACCGGTAATATTTAAAAATATATCGTATGAGTAAAACTCCTGATGTCCTCTGGCATCCAAAACCGCAGTAATCATCGAAAGTCTGGACATATCATATCCAACAACTGAACGTTTTGCATTTCCATAGTTTGAAGAAGAAACCAAAGCCTGTATTTCTAAAAGAAGTGGTCTGGTACCTTCGACCCCTGCAAAAACGGAATTTCCCGAAATATTTCCCCTACGTTCAGCCAAAAACAAAGCTGATGGATTTTCAACTTCGGTTAATCCTTTATCTGTCATCTCAAAAACACCAATTTCATCAGTTGGTCCATAACGATTTTTAACCGATCGAAGAATACGAAAATGATGACCACGTTCACCTTCAAAATAAAGAACAGTATCAACCATATGTTCCAAAACCCTTGGTCCAGCAAGAGAACCTTCCTTTGTCACATGACCGATCAAAAACAAAGCAAAATTTTTAAGTTTTGCAAGACGAATAAGTTCATTTGCACAACTTCTAACCTGAGATATAGTTCCAGGAGCAGACTCTATACTATCCAAAAACATCGTTTGTATCGAATCAATAACCACTACTTTAACATCATCTTCTTCTTTAAGTGTTGCGACGATATCACGAATATTTGAATTTGCCGCCAAATTTACAGGAGCATTTTGAAGCCCAAGACGAATTGCTCGCATACGAACTTGATTAACTGATTCTTCACCCGTAAGATAAAATGCCTTTCCACCGTTATTTGCAATGTATGAAACTGTTTGAAGAAGTATTGTTGATTTTCCAATTCCAGGATCACCACCAACAAGAACAACTCCACCAGCAACCAAACCACCACCCAAAACACGGTTAAGTTCATTTATGCCACACTTTGTCCTTGGGAAATCATCAACCTTCCCATTTAATCCTTGAAATGATAATTTTATTCCACCAACACCCGCAGTTAATCCAGTTGGCACAGCACTTTGTTCATCCCTTACTTCTATAATAGAATTCCAAGAATTACAAGAATCACATTTCCCAGCCCATCTTGAATATTTTGCACCACAGTTTTGGCATTCGAATAAAGTTTTTGCTTTCATAAAAAATCCTACCTTTTTACTAGGTAGGATAATAGTTTTTACATATTATTGCAAGAAAATTATTCTGTTTCTACTGCTTCAAGACAAACTTGAACTTGGAACATATCATCACTATAATATCCAATTTTTGCAGAAGCATCATCAAGAGTAATATCAAATTCATTGCCAACAACACCATGAGATTGCAAATCTTTCATTGCATTGTCATATGCTTTTTGACGACAAGTTGTATACGAAGTAGTTGCATAAATATCATCTTCATATGTAATCAAATTTTTATCTTTCATAGATGAAACACCATCAACATTAGTCATAACTAATGGCATTAAATCAGCATTTTTTTCATCAGTTATAATATTGAAATAAACTGTTGAACCAGAATTAAATGTTTTTATTTTATAATCTTTAAATCCTGCATCATTTAATGCTTTTTCTATTTTACCTAAGCCAATAAATTTTCCATCTTCATCATAAACAGTAGAAATATCCATCACATAATCAAAAGATTTTCTACTTAAATTTTCCGGAAGTTTAATAAAACAACTACCACATGCATAAACGCTTGGAGACTCTATATATCCAGCTTTTGCTGTAAAAGACAAAGTTAATAATAATGCCAAAGTTATTATTTTTTTCATGATTACCCCCTCTTATTTACAGTATTAGTATAAGATATTTTGAGATAATTGTAAATAACTTATTGACTTTTTGTGAAAATAATGTATTATTTCACGGTATTGGGAAGATGGCTGAGCGGTCAAAAGCAACAGACTGTAAATCTGTCGACATTATGTCTACCTAGGTTCGAATCCTGGTCTTCCCACCATTTTTGTTGTATGGGAATGTGGCGGAATTGGTAGACGCGGCGGACTCAAAATCCGCTGGTTGCAAGACCTTGAGAGTTCGATTCTCTCCGTTCCTACCAAAATTTTCTGTAAATTAATTTTAATCAGTTATTATTAAAGGAAACAGAGATCCCAAAATAAGTTTGTGGGACTCTAATATTGTCATTCCGGACTTGATCCGGAATCCACAATCTAACAAACCCATCCTCCGTCACACTTATATATAATTGTCACCCTGAACTTGTTTTAGGGTCTAAGATCCCAAAATAAATTCGGGATGACATAGGGTAGTGGAGGACGCCCATTCCAAGGCTTCAATTTTGAAGCGTTACCAAAAAATCTAACTGTTGGGATGTAGGGGGCGGAGAGGC
>JAILLX010000037.1 GCA_024692925.1 bacterium | reverse complement strand
AATGGTGTTGGCGTTGAAAATTTTGCCTTCTATAGTTCAAGTCCAGCAGATCTTGTTTCAAATGCAATAAAATATTTCCCGCATCAAAATAAATTAAGTTATTTGATACTAATTCTCCATTATCAATAGCAGTAATTTTATCATTAGAAGTAGCAACAATATTATTCTGAGCAACAAGGTTTTTAACTTTGATTTCTCCATCTGCAGTAATTTCAATATTATCAGTATCTGCAATAACATCGCCATCAAGATTTATTCCAAAACCTTTTTGTGTTGCTATAATTTTAATATTACCAGCCTTTATGCCACCAAGAGCTGAAACATCAACTGCAAGTTCTGTATTAACATTACTATTCGATGATACAGCTTGATTTTTCCAATCATACTTATCATTACCTGAAAGTATTCTTAAATCACTATTTGATAAAATATTTCCTGAAATTTTTATTGCATTTGAAACAAGATCTGCTGGACTTGAACTATAGAAGGCAAAATTTTCAACGCCAACACCATTGATACGTAATTCTGCATTAGGTGAAATTCTAAAATTTTCTATATTCCCATTTACGATATTAGAACTACCTGTTACTAAGGATAATCTTGTTGTATTTATAAATCCACAACCATTACAAGTTATACCATTAGGATTTGCAACAATATAATCTGCTTTACGGCCATAAATTTCCGTATATCCATTCATCAATGTTTTTGAATTTGAAACAACTTCATTTAAAATAATTTTTGCAGCATCACCATCACGAAAATTTGGATTAAACTCGACATGTTGATTAGATAATGCAGATTTATAAGTAATATTATAATCCTGTAAATTAAGGTTGTTTACAATTAAACCTTCTGTTCCAACATTAAAATCATTAAATTTATTAACAGATACACCAGTAGCAGTTGGTTTTGTTATATTAAGAACAGGTATATTATTTGAAGAAGTTCCTAATGTTGCATTATTGGGAACTGGATTAATTGGTAAACTTTGAGCAAAAGCTTGAAAAGAAAATAAAGGGGAAAATATTAAGTAAAAAGAGAAATAAAAAACTAAACTTTTGCAAAATCCTTTCGAAAAAATCTGAAATATTTTGCTAAAACTTGACATATTATACCTTTATTGTCATTAATCTGAGTCGGAATTTAGCATTATTTATTTGATTTTGCAAGCAAATTTTGAATATTTTCCTTTTAAACTATCCCTTTATTAATTATCAAACTATTTATTATCTGTGGAAACTTTATGAACCAGAGGAAGATTAATAGATAAAAAACTGTTGGACATTTTCATTTTTCTGAAAACGCTACCCCTCAGAATTTGTAAAACTTTTCTAACGTACCGACACATTTTTATATAAGTAAAATCAAGTGGTTAAATTGACCAATAGATATGTCCAACAATTTCTTAGAGAATAGAGAGTAAAATAGTTAGATTTAACTCAAAAACATAAAAAAGTGAGGACCAGTTAGATAATTTGAAAACCGAAAACCTGGCAGAACCTGTGCTTTAAGGGTATAGAAAAAACCGCCCATACGGACGGTTTGAAACTTTTGGTGACCCCGAGACGATTCGAACGTCTGACCCACAGCTTAGAAGGCTGTTGCTCTATCCAGCTGAGCTACGAGGCCACAAACAAGAAGGATTTTAACACTTTTTTTATATTTGTAAAGTATTTTTTCAAACTTTTTACAGAAATGCTTGCAAAATTAAAACTTTTTGTTATAATATCCTCATCTTTGCGAGCGTGGCGAAATTGGTAGACGCGCAGTGTTGAGGTCGCTGTGGGAGTTTTCCCTTGGAAGTTCAAGTCTTCTCGCTCGCACCAAAATTGGCTCTGGTTTTAACCAGAGTTTTTTATTTCCATTCAAAAATTCAAACTTCGCAATGCTCATTTTCACCAAATATCAATTTCTTTCATTCTCGCACCGAAAATAAAAAATCCGAATTTATTCAAATAAAATTTCGATATTTTTACTAGCATTTCCCCCAATTTTATGATAGTATACTTTCAGGAGAGGAAAAATGGATCATATAAAAGAAAATGTAAATTTCAAAGCTATTTTAAAAAATAGCTATAATAATCCTGACATCCGTATTTCTCCGGAACAACGGTTTAATCTTGCAACTAATTTATTAAAATTAAATCGTGTTCTTTCAGATAATATTTTAACAATTGCAAGTATGTTAAATCGAAATCCAGAAGATTCGTATTACATAACATACGCACTGATTATGCAATTCAATGATAAAAATATGCGTAATTTTGATGAAAGAGATAACAAAGAATTAACCTTTGATAAAAAGGCTGACGCATTGGAAGAAACCAGAGAAATTATTTCAAAAAATATAAATAACAAGGAATTCATTGACCAACTTTACAAGGATGTTCGTCTTGGTCTAAACATCGCAAAACTTTATTATCCAAACCAATTGAAAAAAGATTTATCCCAGCTTAAAAATTTTACTGAGATGTTAAACATCCTTAAAACATCGGAACGTTTCTAAAAAAATCCCCACCAACCGATGGGAAAAATTTTTAGTTATTTACTACTTAATTACAAGAAAAAGCGTCACTCTTAGAACAAGCCTCTAAACAAGGAGTTTTAGACAAGTTCCAAGTAGTATAAGAATAATCGCACTCTGAATAATTTTTTTCAAAACAACTATCAAGACAAGCTTTGCATTCATTTTTAGCTAAATCCAAACACACAACCCTACTCATTATTTTGTTTTTAATAATACCACTTATACACTTATTAGCCTTATCGCAATTACTACTACTGATACCATCACATACACATTCTCTAAACTTTTTCATATCCTTATTTAAATCTCGTAAACTAGGCCCCAATGGCATACCTCCATCTTCAGAATTTATATCAACTTCTGTATTATGAACTTCAATAGTCCACTTCAACCAAGAATTATATATAGAAGCATTATAAGTACATGAACCCTTATATCCATTCATATACTCAATATATTTATTCACAACATTTGCTGACCATGCATCAGCCTTAGGCAATACACAAGTATCAACACTCTTGCTTGGACAAATACAATCCTTTGAAGGTATCATATTTATACTCATTTCCCTTTTTGCCCTAGGATTCCAAACACTATCATCATATGAATATTTAGGAATCACATTCTTACACTCACCAGTATAAGTAGCCATAAAGCTCTTCCAAAAATCTCTATCACTACTGTCAAAACGAATAGTATCACTCAAATCTTTTACTTTATCACAATCACTATTTGTATTCGATGTTGTTTGTTTTTTATCTTCTTCCTGAGTTTGCTTTGGTATTTCATCCTTTGGTGTTTCACCTTTGCATCCTCGTTTATTAAGGCAATAATCCTTTATTTCCCTTGAAAGTTCCTCGGAATAATTATTTCCAAATCTGGTATAACTTGTACCCCAAATTTTATTAAGGCTTGCATCACCATCATTATTAAGTTTCATATCATACCAACTGTCATAATTTCCCCTTGATGAACCAAGGCTAAACCATTCTTCACCATCACCAGTATGACGACAATAATATCTGTTGGTACAGGTACCATCGCCATTCTTTGGAAAGAAGACTTCACAAACACCATCCCTGCCCTTTGATGGCGCCCAAAGTTTTCTTTGACTACCCTTTGGACAATCATCCAATACAATAGTTTTTCCACTTGGAGATGGAGTTTCCTTTGTCTGTGAAACATCAGTTTCCCTATTTTCTTCTTTTTTCTTTGTTTCACCAACCCAATCATTACCAATGTTAAGTCCGATAAATGTTTCCGGCTTTTCCTCCTGTACTTTTACACAGGTACTTGAATTACCACCTATTACATAACCTTCACGACAAACGATTTTACAATCAGGATTTCCACCTTTCTTGTAATCCCAATAAAGTCCACCAACAGGAAGTGGTGAATTCACACAATCGGTTTCCCTGAACCAATGATTAACAATCTGATTCGCAGTTTGTCTTCCTATCTCTGCTGATTCAGCATAAAGTTTTACCATTTCGGAATTTGTACGTTTATCCAAAGAATATTGATTTACCTTTGTCAACTTATAATCTTCTGCACCGCAAGCAAGCTCGGCAATTTCGGTATATCCGGCAAGTGTTGCATCAACAATCTGACGCCAATTTTCACGTTTCTGAGTATTTTGACCAGTCAAACGCAAATCTTCCAATGCGCCAACATTTGAATCACCATAATCACCTGCTTGATAAAAACGATTAAGCATATAACTATCACCACTTACATCAAACCCACAAAGCGATTCAAGTTCATCATAAAGTTCAACCGAAGAAGAACCATCCGATGAAATCATTTTTGCATAACAATTCTTTGCAGCCTGCAAAGCCTTTGTCGCCTTTGCACATTCCTTAGTATTTTTCTTTAATCCTGTTTCAATTGTATCCTTGCTATTAAGAAGAGAAACTATTCTGTTATATGAATAAGTTTTACATCCATCTGTTAAATTAAGTTGCTTAATCACTGCACGAGTTGCCAAACAATCTTCTACATTAATAAGTATTGTCGAAGCAGGCACAGAACCACACTTTGAATACACCCCATCAGTCAAAGTTTTTTTATCAAAACAATAACGACTGAAACAATAATCAATATCTACATTACACTGATCCTGTGTTGGTGTTGCATAAGAAACAGTCGATGAAGTCGAAGAAGTTTTTCGTGTCACAGTTTTTCTTCTTGCTGAAAAAACATCATTTGAAAAACATAAAAGTATCAAAGCAAATTGTAATATTTTTTTCAATTTTTCTCTCCTATAGAATACATAAAAATAATATACCATAAAAAAAACTTTCTCAATAAAAAAATAGACATATTAAATTTACTTGATATAATTTAGTATCAAAGGAGAAATAAAAATGAAAAAATTCGCAATATTGGGGTTAATATTTACACTTTGTGCATGCATTACAAAAGAATATCGTGGTGGCGTTCCCATCAGACCACGACAAATGGAACAAATCCAAGATGCAAAAAGCAAAAAAGATGTTGTTGAAATTCTTGGTTCTCCTGCTGCAACAAATTTTGTCGGACCTGAAAAGTGGTACTATTACACATCCGAAGGTGAAATTTGGGCTTTCCTTGACCCAAAATTTTCAAAATATGAAATACTTACCATAAGTTTTGATTCATCCGATGACATAAAAGAAATTAAACTTTCAAACCTTGCCGAAAAAGATTTTGCACAAAACGAAGATGAAAAAACCAACCTTCCATCTGATATAAAATTGGGTTTCTTTGCCGAACTTTTCGGAAATATCGGAAGATTTAATGCCGCCGGCACATCTGGAAATCAATAATTTATAAAAGTTTTAAAATTTCTTCCAACACACAACCATATTTGTGATAGTGTGTTTCTGTTGGATTGCAAAGGAAATCCGAAAGATTAAGTTTCTTTTCTTTCAAACTATACTTTCCATCATCCTTTGCATACATAGATGAGTCAATCTCACTAACTTCTCCTTTAAACAAAGAAAGTGCATCACGAATATCAACTTCCACCACACCATCAAGTTCTTCTTCCTGTGGCTTATATGCTGAAAGCGGTAAATCACAAAATGCGACAAACACATTGCAAAAAACCCTATCGTGATAAGGAGTACCATTAGTTTTTATAAAATCTGTTTTATAAATTTGTTCAAAAAGTTTTTGTGGTTTTGGAACTGAAATCCCAAGTTCCTCTGACACTTCTCTTGCAAATGCATCATGCAAAGTTTCCCCTGCTTTTATATGACCACTTGCCGTAGTATAAAGTTTATTAGGATTATCAAGCAAATTACCTGAACGCTTTTGAAACAAGATGTGGCTTTTACCTTTTACAATCCAACAATGAATTGTTTTATGCCAAAGACCTTTTTGATGAACAATATTTCTATCCTCTATACCAATATGTTTACCATTTTCATCATAAATATCTAACAGCTCACTCATTTTATTTATTCAAAATCTCCTCTAATTGTTGTTTTTTTGCAATTGCATCAGAAAGACTTTTCTTTCTATCCTCGATAACTTGAGCCGGAGCCTTTCCTTCCATTTTTGCAATTTGTGCTTCAAGACTTGAAATACGTTTTTCAATTTCTTGAAGTTCAATTTTTGCTTTACCAATAGCTTCATCTTTATTTATAGATGGAAGAGAAATAAGAACCGTAGTTGCTTCATCAACAACAACACTTATCATATCACTACTTTCATCAGAAAGTTTTGTATTGGTATGATTTGCAATTATATCAATATATGATTTTGCACCTTCTGGCATTGATTTGAAAGAAATATCAAGTTCAGTTTTAAACCCAATTTTATTTTCTGCCCTTACATTTCGAATTGCAGAAATTACACTCAACATCCAATCAATATCTGATGTATTTGATGTATCAACTTCAACCTTTTGTGCATAACTTTCATGAATAAAATCACATGCACGACCAAAGCCAAGTTCTTCGTAAAGTTCTGCTGAAACAAATGGTATAACTGGTTGCAACATTTTCAAAATATTTTGAATAACAACCTTTGCAGTTGCAAGAATTATTGCACCATCTTCGCCATCAATTTCTGATTTCGAAAGTTCAATAAAGTTATCACAAAAATCATCCCAAACAAAATGATAAAGTGTTTGTGCATATTCATCATAACGATAATTTTCAATCGCATTTTTTGCAACATCTATTGCACTATTCATTTTATCCAAAATCCAGTTTGTTGATGCAACCGACTTTGTTTTATCAAACAAGCCAGCATTTTTCACACCCTTCTGTTCCCAGAAATTAACTGCATTTCTTAATTTCGTAATAAACTTTCTTCCGTTTTCGACAAGGCTTCGACCAAAGTTCATATCCCTACCTTGACCAGACAAAGTACAAATAGTCCAACGCACTGCATCAATACCAAACTCGTCAATAAGTTCAAGCGGATTTATAACATTTCCCTTTGTCTTACTCATTTTCTGACCATGTTCATCACGAACAAGACCATGAAGAACAACTGTATCAAACGGAGCCTTTCCCGTAAAATAAATACTAAACATTATCATTCTTGCAACCCAGAAGAAGATAATATCAAACCCTGTAATCAATGTTGATGTAGGGAAATAATGTTTATAATCTGGTGCCTCTACATTTGGCCAACCAAGTGTTGACATTGGCCAAAGTCCCGATGAAAACCAAGTATCAAGACTGTCTTCATCTTGTGTTAAATTAACACCCTCACCTGCCATTTTTTGGGCTTCTTCCCTTGACTTTGCAACAAAAACTTTTCCATCATCGGTATAGTATGCAGGTATTTGATGTCCCCACCAAAGTTGTCGAGAAATACACCATGGTTGAATATTTTCAAGCCAAGAAAAGAAAGTATTTTCCCACATTTTTGGAACAAATTTTATCTTTCCAGTTTTCACAAAATCAATTGCTTTCTTTGCCATTTCGGAAACATCGCAATACCATTGTTCAGTAAGTCTTGGCTCAATCACTGCACCACCGCGTTCCGCATGTGGCACCTGATGTGTATATGGTTCAATTTTTACAAGATTGCCAAGTTCCTGTAATTTTTCAACAATAACTTTTCTTGCTTCAAACCTATCCATTCCATCCAAAGAACGAACAAAATCATTTGCATCAGGGATATTTTTCACATCAATTTTTGCAGTTTCCGTAAAAATATTCATCACTGGAAGATTATGCCTTTTTCCAACTTCGAAATCATTAAAATCATGTGCTGGTGTAATCTTCACAGCCCCAGTTCCCTTTGTCATATCAGCATAATCATCACCAACTATTTCAATCTTTCTACCAATAATTGGAAGTATAGCCTTTTTACCAATAAGATGTTTGAAACGTTCATCATTCGGATTTACAGCAACACCACTATCCCCAAGCATAGTTTCCGGTCTTGTTGTTGCAACAATAATTGACTCATCCGAACCATCAATATCATACCTAATATGCCACATAGAACCAGCAGTTTCCTTCATCAAAACTTCCAAATCGGAAACCGAAGTCAACATCACCGGATCCCAGTTTACAAGTCGGTTTGCCTTGTAAATAAGCCCATCATTATAAAGACGAACAAACGCTTCCTTAACGGCATCGCTCATTCCATCATCCATTGTGAAACGCTCCCTCGACCAATCAGATGAATACCCAAGACGGCGAAGTTGTTTTGTAATATTTCCGGCACATTCAGCCTTCCATTGCCAAACATAATCAAGGAACTTTGCACGACCAATTTCACGTCTGTAAATGCCCTTTTCCGCCAACTGTTTTTCAACAATCATCTGTGTTGCAATCGCCGCATGATCAGTTCCAGGAAGCAACAAACAGTCAAACCCAACCATCCTTTTATAACGAATGATAATATCTTGCATAGTCATAGTAAACGCATGACCAAGATGCAACTGCCCCGTAATATTTGGAGGAGGTATCATAATAGTAAAAGTAGGTTTTCCACTTTCTGGGTTTGGTTTAAAATATCCGTTATCTTCTTGAAATTTATATAATTCATCAGGATTTACAGTAGTCATTTGCTCGCCTTTTTATTCTTTCATAATATTTTTGTATAATAGAATATTATATAGAGAAAGTAAAGAGTTTTTATAAAAGAAAAAAGATGTCACCCTGAACTTGTTTCAGAGTCTAGATCCCGAAATAAATTCGGGATGATAGGGGGTGGTCGGGATGCCCCTAATATTGTCATTCCGGACTTGATCCGGAATCCACAATCAAACATCATATCATCGTAAAAAAAATCCCCTCAAACCGAGGGGAAAATATTAGTTAAAGAATTTCCAGGTCAACTTTTTAACTTCGCCTTCCTGCATAATCATATTACCGTTGCTTGGATCACCAAGATAACAAGCCCCAGTCATAATATCCTTGTTATTTTCCGCAGAAAGACTTGTAGTAATCAAAGTTGTTGCACCAGTAAGCAAAGTCTGAGTACCCGAAGAAATTGCCCCCTGTAATGCAGATGAATTTTGTTCCCTCAACTCTTCCATTTCCTTTTTCTTTGTATTCAAAGAGTTTTGGTTAGTAGTATAAGCAGTCAAGGTCTTGTTGTACTTATCTTGCTCATCGGTTTTTATACTGTTAGATAATGTATCAATAGCAGTAATAGCACCATTCATATTACCTTCCATAACACTAATTTGGCTAGTCATATTCCAAGCTGTTGTACTCATACACTCACCATCTTTATAAACATCGCCACAAGGATTTCCGTCCCTATTAACCAACCCATTTGAATTTGAAACTTGTTTTATATAATTATTTTGTGAAGGATCCCAAGTACAATTAGCTCCAGTTTTCAAACAAACATAATATGTTGCTCCATTCTTGCTATATACATTACATGTAGGAGAAGCTCCAAAATTATCAGTACTTTTTGCACAAATCACAGCATCAGCTGTCGAATTTATAGATTTTTTACTACCAAAAGTACAAGTTTCGCCATTGACATAAGTAGTCATAGCTTCCTTACAGATTTGTGCTCCGCCACCAAAACTTAAGCCTTGGTTTGCAACAGAATTAAATATTTGTGCAGTTGCACCTTGAACCATCATTTGTTTCAAAGCATTTTTATTCTGTTCTTTTACTGCATTTTGTTTTAACTCATCAAGGTTACCCTTTGTTCTGATAAGTTCAGAAAGTTTTTCACCCTTCTTTATCTCGTTCGATTTTTCAATGTAAATATAGCAAGGATTTGAAGATGTTACCTTTTGTACAGTAGAACAATCCGTACCAGGAGCATTAGATTTTCCAGCTACAATGTCGCAAGTATTATTTTCTTCACTACATGTTCCTCCATGTCTATACTTACAAAATTTTGCACCGTTATCATCAACGCCACGACCAGAACAAGTATCATATAAATCCTTTTTCACACCGGCACCACTACCACCGTAATAGTAATCGTTATCAACTTGCTTAGGTTCCAATGTATTTCCATCGAATTTATACCACGCATCCTCAACAAATGCACCGGCACGTTTCAAATCCTTTGACGCCTTAACCGCAGAAAATATTTGCATACCGGTATTCAAAAGCCCCGTACCAATTTGGATTGCAGCCTGCATATTTTGGATTTTATCCTCTGTGCTTTGACCAAGTTTATACTCCAAATCGCTTTGGTTCAAACCAAAATTTGCATAGGAACAGGTAAACGTCGTACCAACGGAAACATTACTTTTGTTTGCCTTTTTACTATGCTTTCCATCCGGCGATTTTGCATAATAGTAAATATCCAACTTGCATGTTTCACCAGAAACTTTACCCCCAGCCTGATTACAACTTTCGGTAAAATATTCCTTAATTTTTGAAACAACCTGTTGTTTAGCAAGCACACGCACAGTTTCCGATGACGCAGAATTCAAATAAGATTGGCATGTCGAATTCCCAGCCAAAAATACATCAACATTCGAAGTTTTGAAACACTTTTCATACGAAATATCACCCGCACATTGACCACTTAAACAACTAAGCAAGTTCGATTTCAAATTTGAAATTTCGGTCGCCTCATCCACCTTGGAGGAAGAAGATGAGCTTGAAGTAGTTGATGAACTGGTTGTTCTTCGTGATGTGGAGGTAGAAGTTGATGCACGTTCTTCCGAAGTTTCCGAAGAAGTCGAAGATGTTGTTTTTGTTGTTTTTGTTTTTTTCTTTTTTGAACTTTTCTTTGACGAAGATTTTTTCGTCTTTTTTGCATCAACATAATCACTTGGAAACACAAGAGTTCCAGCCAAAACTAATGTCAAAATAGCAAGAAAACTTTTCCTACTCTCCATAATATCCTCCATATATTCCCTATCAGTTTAACACTTTTTTACAGAATTATCAAGTATTTTATCATCTTATTAACAATAAAAAAAATCCGCCGAGGGGAACCCAGCGGAATTTTTTCAAAAAAATGCTTTTAATTATCTGAAATAAACAGAAATCACATTATTTCCACCTTCTTGATCACAATCAGAATATGCCTTATTTGAAATAGTAGAATGTGGATCTTGGTCTGTTAAAGTATCGTTCCATGCCATTGTTGTGAAATACAAACAATCATCTTGTGATACACCAGGAATTGTAATAACAAATCCAGGGTTAGCACCAGCAGAACCGAATGAATCAACAGTATATTTTTGACCGTATGGATTTTCCAACTTTAAACCCATTTTAGATAAAAGGTTTGTTGCAATATCGTATGAATTAGTTTTTGTATCATCTTCGTTATAAGTTGCACGTCCAGCAAACAAACCACGTGTTTCCTGAGCAAGTTTAATAACTTGTTCCACAGTATTATTTCTGTTAATTTTACCAATCGCCTGTGAATATCCGGAAATACCCATAACTGTAATAACACCCATAATTGCCAAAACACCAAGCATTTCGACAATAGAACGACCTGAATCATTTTTTCTTAAAAGCATTTTTATTTTCTCCCTTTATTTTTTTAAATTCTTGTATTAAATTAAACACTAGAAACAGTATATCACAAAAAAAAAGGTATAGCAACAATAAAAATGCAAAAAAATTTAATTGGACTTGAAATAATACGCAATTTTCATAAAAATACTCCAAATTCCCCTGGTGTATACAGAATGTTTAATGAAAATAAACAGGTCCTTTATGTTGGAAAAGCAAAAAATCTACACAAAAGAATAAAAAACTATACCGATCTTGACGGACTTTCTGAACGAATTCAAAAAATGATTCTTGAAACCCGTTCAATGGAAATTATTCAAACACACACCGAAAACGAAGCACTTCTTTTGGAACAGGATTTTATTAAACAACTTCATCCAAAATATAATATTCTTCTTCGTGATGATAAAACCTACCCTTACCTTACTATTACAAAAGAGGACATTCCTCGTCTTGGAAAATTCCGCGGGGATAAAAATTCATCTGCACATTTTTTTGGACCATTTCCATCAAGTCTTGCCGTAAACGAAAGTATAAAAATGATACAGTCTGTTTTCGGATTAAGGACTTGCAAGGATACTATGTTCCGCAATCGTCAAACCCCATGCCTTCTTTACCAAATAAAAAGATGCAGTGGTGTTTGTTGTGGGAAAATTACTCCTGCGGAATACAAACGAAATGTCGATGATGCAATAAGTTTTTTAAACGGTGAAAATCGCGATGTTATTGATAATCTTTCAAAAGAAATGAGAAAAGCCAGTGACGAACGCAATTATGAAAAGGCAATAGTTTACAGGGATAAAATAACATACCTTAATCAAATATTAAAAAGGAATACCCTCTCGGCAATTGATGGAAAAACCGACATAATCGCCCTTATATCAAAGGGAAACAGCTTTGAAATAGAAGTTTTATTTTCACGTAATTCTGTCACTTGTGGTCAATATTCATACTTCCCTGATCATACAAAAGATATGGAAAACGATGAAATACTTACTTCTTTCATCGAACAATTTTATACCGACCATGAAATTCCTGATACTATAATAACAAATATAGATATAAAGGACAAAGAAGAACTGGAAGAAACTTTGTCATCTTTGAAAAAAACAAAAGTTCAAATTGAAATTCCAAAAATTGGGGATAAAAAGAAAGTCCTTGATACCGTAATCCAAAATGCAAATCTTCACCTTGAACGTAAATTTTTGGAAGAGCGTGATAACAGACATTATATGGAAGAATTGGCTAAACTTTTTGAATTAAAGGCACCACCAAAACGAATTGATGTTTTTGATAACTCCCATATTTTTGGAACTGATAAAATCGGTGCAATGATTGTTGCTGGTCCAACCGGATTTCAAAAGGATAACTATCGTAAATATAACATAAGGGCAAATATTGCCGGTGATGATTATAAAATGATGGACGAAGTCCTTACCCGCCGTTATACAAGGGCAAAGGCTGAACATACCCTCCCCGACCTTATACTTGTTGATGGTGGCCGTGGACAACTCGACATTGCATATAATGTAATAAGGAATCTTGAACTTGATACTCCTATTGTTGGTATTGCAAAAGGTGAAAACCGAAACGCCGGTGAGGAAACTCTTTATCAAAAAGGACACAGACCTATAAACCTTGCAAAAAACGATCCTATACTTTTCTATCTTCAACGAATTCGTGATGAAGCCCACAGATTTGCAATTACTACACACAGGGCAAAACGTGCAAAATCACATTTTCGTTCTGCTCTTGATGACATAGAAGGCATCGGTGCAACCAAAAAGAAAAACCTTCTTAATTACTTTGGCAGTGTAAAAAACATCGTAAATGCAAATATTTCCGAACTTACAAAGGTTGATGGAATAAATACAAACCTTGCCGAAAAAATTTATAAAACTTTTCATTAAAAATAATTGAATATTTTTTTTATATGATTATTATATAGTCATTAGGAAATAAAGGACATTTAAAATGAAAAAGAAAAATAAAGTTCAAAAAAGAAATACCCTATGGGCAATTCCAAACATTCTTACATACATAAGGATTTTAATAATCCCTGCAATTTTTTGCATACTTTACAGTAATAAGGAAATTTATTCAAATGTCCTTGCATGTGCATTATTCGGATTTGCAAGCCTTACTGACTATTTTGATGGGTATCTTTCACGAAAAATGAAACTTACTTCTGAAATTGGAAGATTTTTAGATCCAATCGCAGATAAACTTTTGGTTGCAACAGTTTTAATTGTTTTGGTACAAACAAAATTTGTTGGTATTATGGAAACAATTCTTGCATCCATAATAATTTGTCGTGAAATTTTTGTATCCGGACTTAGGGAATACCTTGGTAATTTTCATACAAAAATGCCTGTTTCAAAACTTGCAAAATGGAAGACAACCGCACAACTTTTTGCAATATCATTTTTGATTTTCGGTAATCCACACACTAATAAATTTTATAACAGTTTTTGGGATTACTTTACATTCAATGTATATATTGCAGGAATATGTTTCCTTTTAATTGCATGCGTCCTTACAATTTGGACTGGGAAACAATATATGACAACCGCATTCAAATATATGCAGGAAAAAAACTAGTTATTCAAAAGATTTTTTCTTGAATTGTATTTTTTAATCAATTCTTCGAACATCTGAAGATATCCGGAAATAACTTTTTGATGCAGATAATTTTTTGCAACCTCAAACCCAGCATCAGCAATTTTTTGACGTTCTTCATTTGATAAAGACATAATTTCTTTTAATTTTTTCTTAATCAAATAATTATCATTTTTTTCAACAAAAAATCCAGTCTGACCATCAACAACAAACTCTTCAGACTGAGAATTTTTCACAGTAATAACCAATTTTTTTTGCATCATTGATTCTAAAATATATTTCGAAAGTTCACTATCATCAAAAGGCAAAAAAGAAAATTCGGCAACACTAGCTGAAATAAAACTTTTTTCAATTTCCGGAATAAATCTTGACCTTGCCTTAATATTTACCCTAGATGCATAATCCTTCACATATTCCTCATCCGGACCACTTCCAACAATAAAAAAGTAAGTATCAGACACAATACCAATTGAATCAAATGCACGTTCAAAACCAATATTTTTCAAAAATGTTCCCGCAATATAAACAATTTTTGCCTTTTCCGGAATGAAATATGTCCTTTTATCCACCGGCACATTATTATCGTAAACATACATAAACGGAGGAAGTAAAAACGAGCGTGAACCACTATAGCCATGCGATTTTGCAAACAAAAGAACATCCTCTATATTAGTCATAATATAATCAGTATTTTCAAACGATGAAAGATTTTCCTTTTCATTTAAAAATGAAACCTGTACGCCACCAGTTTCCCAAGCAATATCCCTCGCACTTTTACCATACTTAATAATAATATCTGGATGAAAGGACGAAAGCAAAAGCCAAGTCTTTATCCTATTTGATAAAGTTTTAATTTTTCCCGATTTTGAAATTTTCCAATTTTTAATTTCACACAAAGTTTTAACCCAACCAAGCTCTGCCCCCTCAACCGTATAAATTTTCTGTTCAACATTTTCATGCGACAAAGCCAAAATAAATTCGGATATAGTTTTTTTATGAGTTTCGAAATATGCACTATCTATAATATGTAAAATTTTCATATTTAAAACCATTTTACTTTGTGTTAATATAAATATATGATAACTTAAAAGAAAAAAGTAATCAAGGATTAAAATGATATTAAAACCAACCAAGGAAAACATCGATATAATCATTCAAAACATTTTGGATGGAAAGGTAATAATTTTCCCAACTGATACAGTATTTGGTATTGGTTGCCTTGCCACAAACACAAAGGCTATTGAAAAAATTTATAAATTAAAGGGCCGTGAAAAAACAAAATCTCTACTTTTAAATGTCGCAAACATAACCGCAATTAAAAAAATAGCAACAGTTTCAAAAAGGGACAGTCTGCTTATAAAAAAATTTATGCCTGGTGCCCTAAGTTTGATTTTAAAGGCTAAACCAAACAGCGCACTTTCCCATTATACTATAAAAGATGGAAAAATCGGAATTCGAATACCAAACAATGAAATGCTACTTTACATACTAAAAAAAATAAAATCCCCACTCATTTCTACCAGTTGTAATTTAAGTGGCAATCCTGCATGCACAACAGCAATAAATGCAGAAAAAATATTCGGTAAAAATATATTGATACTCGACAGTATTGAAAAATTATCTGGGCTTTCATCAACAATAATTGATACAACAGAAAAAGAAATAAAATATATCCGTGAAGGTCAAATCAAATTTTCAAAAATAAAAAACTCCCTATAAAAAGGGAGTTTTCATTTACAAAATATTTTTATTCAATACAGCAATTAACTGCTTTTTTAACCGCCTCTTTCAATTTTGAAATTTTGGTTGGTTTCTTTTCATCCTTAACAGATTTTGAAACCTTTACATCTTGATTTGCAATTTTTATATTGGAAAGATGTTCTTCAATTTCCTTTATATCAACACCGGCATCCTTTGCCCACTCGACATCCTTTAAATTAATTGCATTCATATTCAATCCCCAAAAAAGGCAATAAAGTTCATAAGCTTTATCAAACAAATCATACGCTTCTTTTGTATTACCCATAGATTGTTGTTTGGTTCCAACTTCCATCAAACGATAGGACGCACCAAGCAAATGTTTTGAAATACACCAAACCTCACCTTCATAAGCCTTTATCATTTTCTGCATCAAAGTTTTTCGCATATCACGAATTTCTTCAATCAAATCATAAAACGAAGTTTTTCCAGTCTTTGCCCCTGAAAAAATAAGATGTTCTTCAATAGAAATCAAATTCATAATTGCGATTGATAAATCCTGATCCGAAGACAAATCCTTTGGATTAACCTTTTTCATATTATCAATTTTTTCAACAAATGCTTTTAAACTTTTTTCCTTCTTTTTATCCTTTTTTATCATCATCTCCTCCTATGGTAAATAATTAAATATTATTGATGTTATAAGCAAAAATATAACAGCCATCACAACTTTTTCAAATGGGAAATGAGCATGTCCGCCATTCGCATTTTTCATAATCTGATATATAAATTGTGAAAGCCAAAATGCAAATGCTCCACAAATCATACTTATCAAAAAAGCATCAATTCCAAAAAATGTATCAAACTTGTATTGCACAAAATTATACATCACCGGAACAAGACATAATGTCATCAATCCCCAAAAAATGTGATAAAACTTAAAGGTCCATTTTTTATACTCAACAAACTTAATCGTAAAATAATATGTCATCAAAAGAAGTCCACCAATCCAAACCCCAGTTGCATTATCCGATATTCCCAAAGCACGGGAAATACCCAAAAATGCACCCATAGCAACAGTACAAACCGCACACGCAGGGTTAGCTTTAGCAATTGACGGAATCAACAACATCATCAAAAACAACAACTTAACCATTTTACTTTTCCTTTCCTATTTTTATATTATATTAAACTACAACAAAATTATCAATCAAATAATTTCATTTAATATATATCAAAAACAATACGTATTGTAAATGATATATATCAAAAAGTCAATAATTTTATTCAATTTATTGAAAAAAAATTTTTTTAATATAATATATTATGTGGAGGACATATATTGAT